>JAYUGZ010000192.1:0-2133 GCA_043767465.1 Cyanobacteriota bacterium | reverse complement strand
GGGATGTTGTTGATTACCAACCACAGCATTTTTTTGGATCTTTGTAAGGCTTCCGTGCGTTCTAGGACGCGCTTTTCAAGTTCTTGATTGGCTTGTTGCAGGGCGATTTTGGACTCGCCCAGGGCGATTTCTGCTAGCTTGCGATCGCTAATATCGATGGTCACGCCCTCCCAAAGTATATCGCCGCCCGGTTGGAGTTCGGGGCGAGCAATGGCGCGAATCCATTTCAATTTTCCTGACTTGGTGACGATCCGTCCTTCATGTTTCCAAGGTTGTAAAGTTTGTCCAGAGATTTCTAGAGATTCTGACAAAGATTGTATGTCGTCTGGATGCACCGCCGACCACATGAAAGCTGAGTTTTTTTGCAGTTTTGCTGGGTCTAATTCGTAGAGTTCCCAACACCCGGGACTGACGTAAATGAATTCATTGGAACCGTCGGGATGTAGCAAGTATTGATAAATCATTCCCGGGACGTTGGCTGCCATTTTTTGAAATCTGGCTTCGCTGTTTCGCAGTGCAGTTTCTGCCTGTTTGCGTTGCGTAGCTGCCGCCACGGTATCGCTAATGTCGATCAACAAACCGTCCCAAATAATATCACCTTGTTCGCTCATTTCTGGCCGAGAAGCCCCGCTAATCCACTTGAGGCGATCGCCCGGTAAAACTATTCTGCCTTCCCAGCGCCAAGGCTCTAAAGCTTTAGCTGAGATAGCAACTGATTCCTGGAAGCTTTGCGCATCGTCTGGATGAACCATTTCGATCGCAGGAATAGCTGAATTGTGGAGTACAAGAGGTTCTAATTCCCAGAGTTCGCGGCAGCCGGAACTAACGTAGGGGAATGATGCAGTACCGTCTGCTGCTAGCTGAAATTGATAAATCATTCCGGGAACGTTGGCTGCTAGTTTTTGCAACCTCGCTTTACTTTGGCGCAGTGCTGTTTCTGCTTCTACGCGATCGGTAATATCGTAAAATGCCGATAAAATTGCTGATTCGTCGTTAAAACTAATCGCTCGCATCGACATTTTTACCCAAAATAAACTGCCGTTTGGTTTTTTGAGGCAGATTTTATCGCTGTCGCTAAAGCCGTGCTGTTTGACTAATTCTATTAATTGATCGCGATCGCTCAAATCAGCATAAAAGTTGCTCTTTTTGCTACCGACAAGCTTTTCTAAACTCAAACCGAAAGTTTCGCATAGGGCTGGATTTGCGTACAAAATCGTGCTGTCTTCCAGCCGCGTAATCAGCATGGGAACCGGAGTCGCAGTGGCGATCGCCCGCAATCTTTCTTCACTTTCTTGCAGAGCTGTTTCGGCTGCTACTCTCGCAGTAACATCATTTTGAACTCCAATAAAGTGAGTGAGCTTTCCGTCGCCGTCTAAGACAGGGGAAACGGTTAATTCGTTCCAAAAAGGAGTTTTGTCCTTGCGGTAATTTTTGAGAATCACCTTAATTTCCGTCCCCGATCGCAAACTGCTGCGGAGTTTGTCTAATTCGGCGCCATCCGTATCCGGGCCTTGCAAAAACCGGCAGTTGTGTCCAATGACTTCTTCCCTGGTGTAGCCGGTCAGTTTCTCAAAAGCAGGATTGCAGTAGATAATTGGTGTTTCAGGCCCGCTAGCATCTGCAATTACGATGCTGTTGCTCGACGCTGCGATCGCCCGTTCTAGGAGAGACAAGTGGAAAGAGTCTGTTGTCATCGGTGGCAATATCCACGCTCGCTAGGAGCAGACTGAACAATAAAAAATTAGAAATAGCTTCAGGTATTCTTATTTTATTATCTTATTTTAATTTAGCCTTATTAACCCAGCAGCCCCAAAAAGCCGACGGCGAATGGAAGAGTGGGCGAATGGAAGAGCGGGCGAATTCCATTCGCCGTCTTATCTTCAACCCGCGCAGGCGCGTGAAAGTTTGTGTAGACGCGGTTTCAACCCTACGTCCGATCTTGAATCGAAAATTCAAAATTCAAAATGGTTATAACCGTTCTAAATTGACAAACTGATGCAAGAACCCTGAGCAGTTTTGCTTACTTCAATCCTAGCTTGAAAAGCTTCTTTGAGGTGCGGCATATGGGTGACGGTGAGGATGCAGGCGAAGTCGGAGGCGATCGCATTAATTGCAGCAATCAGGCGATCGCAC
>JAYUGZ010000191.1:0-5365 GCA_043767465.1 Cyanobacteriota bacterium | reverse complement strand
AATTGTAGACTGGCAAAAACCCTCTGCTATCGGTTTGTTTGTCAAAGGTTCTCCCTATAAATTTTTAGGAGTTTTGCCTTTGGACAGGCACCTGATTGGCACTACCGGGGAAGGCAAAATTAACATTTTAGGCACCGACGAACAAGCTCGCGATCAATTCAGCCGCTTAGTACAGGGCAGCCGAATCAGCCTCAGTATCGGTTTAGTTGGCATAGCAATTTCTTTTCCATTGGGATTGTTAATCGGAGGAATATCTGGTTATTTCGGTAGTTGGATTGATACGATTTTAATGCGCTTTGCCGAAGTATTGATGACGATTCCCGGTCTTTATTTATTAGTAGCGCTAGCAGCAGTGCTACCCCCGGGATTGACAAGTGCTCAGCGATTTATTTTGATTGTGCTGATTACTTCATTTATCAGTTGGGCGAGTTTGGCGCGGGTGATTCGCGGTCAGGTACTGTCTATTAAACAGCTAGAATTTGTGCAAGCGGCGCGGGCTATGGGCGCCAACCCAATTTATATTATTGTCCGCCATGTGTTGCCACAAACTGCAACTTATGTAATTATTTCTGCTACTTTGTCGGTTCCGGGTTTTATTGTGGCAGAGTCGGTTTTGAGTTTAATTGGCTTGGGAATTCAACAGCCCGATCCTTCTTGGGGAAATTTGCTCTCTTTGTCTACTAATGCTTCAATTTTAGTGTTGCAGCCTTGGTTAGTTTGGCCTCCGGCGACACTGATTATTTTGACTGTTTTGGCGTTCAATTTATTGGGGGATGGGTTGCGGGATGCTCTTGATCCGAGAAGCATTCAAAGGTAATTTGTCATGGGGCATGGGGCATGGGGCATGGGGCATTGGGCATGGGGCATTGGGCATTGGGCATTGGGCATAGATGCACTGGAAATGGGTCATGCCAAATCCGGGTTTACTACGCCTTACTGCCCCTTTTTGGTATTATTTGTCATTATTCGCGCTCGTGTCGCAATCGCTAGCGTCCCTGCGATTGCGGAGCGCAGTGAACAATGACAGAGGATTATGCCCAATTTCCAATTCCCAATTCCCAATTTAAGTATTAACAGGTAAGTGGATAGTAAAAGTAGAACCAACACCGACTTGACTGTTTACTGAAATATTGCCACCCATCATCAGGCAAAAACGCTGGCTGATTGCTAGCCCCAAACCTGTGCCGCCGTACTTACGTGTGGTAGATGCGTCTGCTTGGGTAAATGGTTGGAAAATGTGCTGTAACTCGTCTGGATTCATCCCAATTCCTGTATCTGTACAATTAACTACTAAAAATTCTTTACTGGGATTTGAGGATGGAGAATTGTCCGCAGGTTCAGAACTGTTTTCTTGTCTCGCTTCGCTGCTGTAGCCCGCGTTTTTTTCTAGGCTGGCGCTGAGGGTAATTGTACCGTTTTCTGTAAATTTGGCGGCATTGCTCAGCAAATTTAATAAAATCTGCCGCACTTTGGTAATGTCACCGTGCATAGTGCCGATATTGTTAATTTGCTGTAAGTTTAAAGTGTTATGATTTTTTTCAATTAGCGGCGCGGCGGTGTCGGCGACTTCTCCAATTAAGGTGGCGATGTCGAAGGTTTCTAAGTATAGATCCATGCGACCGGCTTCGATTTTAGAAATGTCGAGAATGTCGTTAATTAGTGACAGCAAGTGTCTGCCGGATGTGCGAATTTTGTCTAAGTCTGGGGTGAGTTCATCGTAGCCAGCTTCTTCGGTTTCTTCTTGGAGCATTTCGCTGTAGCCGATGATGGCATTGAGGGGTGTGCGCAGTTCGTGGCTCATGTTTGCTAAAAATGCGCTTTTTGCGGTGGAAGCTGCTTCGGCTGCTTCTAGGGCGAGTTGCAAGGCGGATTCAAAGACTTTGCGATCGCTAATATCCTCGACACTGCCTTCATAGTAGAGTACCTCGCCGTCGGTGTCGCATACTGCACGGGCGCTTTCGGAAATCCAAATTATGCTGCCGTCAACGCGGTAAACTTCTGACTCAAATCCCGAAATTTGTCCGAATTCTTTCATCACTCGCATAAACTTCTCGCGCTGCTGAGGATTGACGTAAGTTTGCTGTCTGATGTTTGTGAGATTTGATGTCAATTCTTCGGGAGTGGCGTAGCCGTAGATGCGGGCTAAGGATGGATTTACGCTCAAGAAGCGGCCTTCGGGGGTGGTTTGAAAAATACCTTCGACTGCATTTTCAAAGATGCTGCGGTATTTTTGTTCTGCTTGGCGCAGGGCGGTTTGTGTACGATCGCGATCGCTAGCTTCGATCGCCAATGATACCAGATCTGCGAGGGAAGCAGCAAAATTTTGTTCTTCTACTGTCCAGTTGCGAGCAGTGCCCACCTGTTCGATACAGATGACTCCGACTGTTTGTCCTCCCAGTCGCACTGGCGCATCTAAGGTTGATTTAGTGCCACTTTGTGCAAAGTAAGATTCCACAAATTCTCTGGTTCTGATATCTGATAAAGCGTCATCGGCTGCGATCGTCCGGTCTTCTTCCAAAGCTTTAAAATAAGCTGGATAGTCTGCTGCTGCGAGTTCGACGCCTTGGGAATGCTGGCCGTTGGTGCGGTGAAATTGGTCGAGACATTGCAATGAAGATCGGCTTTCGTCGTACAACCATGCTCCGGCCCCTTCTGCATCTAGGGTATGAGCCGCCGCTTCGGTGATTTCTCTCAAAGCTACTTGCAAATCGCCTCGATACAGCGCTTTATTTCTTGCCAATTCTAGCAAAACCGTATTTTGTTTGAGCAATTGTTTTTGCCCCATCCGCCGCACTGATTCGGCTCGCTTCTGTTCGGTAATGTCGCGAGCCACCCAAATTACGGATTCTTCTGAAAGCGGCGAAATGCTGGCGGCAAAAGAAACTTCGCGGTTTTCAATGGTTAAATCGTACTCAATGCTGACAGTTTGCTTAGTATCTAAAGCTGCTCGGATATTGTTGAGAAAATAGTCGGCTGTAGCTTGATCGAACAGCTCTCCGACACTTTTTCCAACTAATTCTGCGGCTGGTTTGTAGAGCAAGGAAATATTTGTGGGCGCGACTTTTAAATAGCGGCCGGTGGCGTCCACAACTAAAATTAATTCGTTCATGGCTGCAAACAAAGCCCGCAATTCTGCTTCGGCGGCTTCGAGTTCGGCAGTCCGCTCTGCTACTCGCTGTTCTAAACTGGAGTTGGTTTTTTCTAGGGCCACAAAAGACGATCGCAATTGTCTGGCCATCTGGTTGAAAGACTGAGCCAGAATGCCTAGTTCGTTGACGCCTTTGACTTCGAGTTCGCCGTCTAATTCTGCGGAGGTGAAGTCGGCAGATTCCGACATTTTTGTTAAAGCTTTGGATGCTTCCAGCAATCTGGTAATTGGTTGGACAACCCAGCGAGATGTGAAAATTCCCAGGACGATCGCCAAGATGAACGCAAAAAAGCACAATAAGATAGTTGTGCGAGTGTTGGAGTTAATTTGCTCCATAAAGTCTGCTTCCGGGATGGCTACGACAATCAGCCAATCGAGGCCGCGGCCGTCTCGCAGGGGAGCCACCGTAAGGAATTGACGTTGGCCGTCTATATCGAAGCTAAACTGTCCTTGGCTGTCAATTTCTTCAAAACTGCCAAATCGTTTTTGCAAGTATGTGGAGGCCGATCGAATTAGCAAATTTTTGCTTCTAGTCGCCAACAGGCGTTTTTGTCCGTCGTTGTCGGTGATAAAGGGCAATTCATCTGTGGAACTGGCGACGATTTCGCCGCTGCGTTCGATCGCAAAAACTTCTCCTGACGGGCTAATTTTGATGCTTCTGAGAAAATCGCTGATTTGAGAAAGAGTGAGGTCAATTGCTAGTACCCCCCGCAGGTTTCCTGTTTCATTGTAAATCGGCATCACGGGCGTAATTCCCAGAACTGGCGAGGCCGTGAACACGTAGATCGGAGACCAAGTGGCTTTTTCTGCCTGTTTGGCAGCTTGATACCACGGTCTAGTACGGGGATCGTAGGCTGCGGTTTGGATGAGTTCAGTGCGATTTCCCTGGCTGTCGAGGCGATAAATTTGGCGATCGGGAGCGGTTGATTTGTCTCTGATGTATACTAAGTTTTCTGCTTCCCGTTTGAGCAAGAGGAATCTGCCCTGTTCGTCGCCGTAGTAGATGGTTGTAGTTCGATCGCTCAGCTTGGTCTGGTTCCACAAATAGCGCTCTAAGTTGGGGAAGTCTTCTGGGTCTAAGTTTCCCGAGGCGATCGCAGCAGTATTCATTTGCAGAAACAAATGAGACACATCCCCAAAACTGCGGAAATTTTCTTTAGTCCTCGCTGCGACTTCCAAGCTCAACCTGGTAGCAAGGTCGTTGACTGCTTTCTGGCCGTTGCGAAACGACAGCCATCCAGTCACGCCGACTGCTACGGAGATTTGCACCACTAGCGGTATCAACAAGACTAGGCTCAGTGACATCTTGGGCGAGCTTTTCATCAGATAACGGCTCAGACTTTTCAATAACATCAATATTGTTACACTTACCGGGTTTGCGTATTGTTTGTTGTTTCAAAGATGGCCCCGATATAAGTTACGAAGTCGCACAGCAATAATGAAGTGCGGTAGTCGGCAGCTCAAAACTTGGCTGAGGTTTCAACCGCCACTGTCAAAAATTGTAATATTAATCATCCCACTATTTGCCGGAATCGGGCGATCGCTCTGGGGACTCACGGCCCAAAACTCACACCAGGTGAAAAAATGCAACTGTAGGCAAGCTGCAAACCCTTAATTTATCAGTCATTCCAGTCTAAAATCTAAGATCGAAAGTATAAAAGTGTATCACTTGCTCAGGGTGCAGATGCCCCACATTACCGCTGCTGAATAAAAATCAGATTTTAATTTGTTCTACAGTGCCACGAGAAATGTAAATTATTTGACAATACTCTGTTTAAAAATTTGCTATGAATAGAATAAGCGGGCGAAATTGCGATCGCACGAAAAGAGGGTAATTGAAGCATCTGCGGTTGATCGAGGGCAGCCAAGTAAACTGTTTTTGGCTTTTTTGGACGATGGCTTGCGTCCCGCTACGCTACGACCTGTGAGCAAAATAATACTTCTGGAGGATGACATGAACTATACATTTGAAATCCTGGGCGTATCTCCAACTTTAACATTTTTTAACCAGCAGCAGGAATTACTGCAACAACAGCAGCCATCGGGTGTAGAATACTTGGGAAACCGGAAGTGCACTCTCGATGCGTTTGTGGCAGCCGTGGAGACAGTTTCTCCCGATCGCGGCTGGGATGTCGATCGAGTCGTAGACACCGTAATTAGTTTCTGGATGAACAACTCCGAGAGCATCCAGTATTGGAAGCACAGGTTGCAGGATGC
>JAYUGZ010000190.1:0-2136 GCA_043767465.1 Cyanobacteriota bacterium | reverse complement strand
AAGAATCCCGATCGGGATATCGGCGGTATGGTTAGGGACACGGCATTGCCGTGTCCCTACAATACACAGGTAGGGACACAGCAATGCTGTGTCCTTTTTTTTGTAGCTGTGTCCTTTTTTTTTGGTAATTGTTAAACAATAAAACATTGATATTCGGATGAGGACACGGCAGTGCCGTTTCCCTACAGACGGATATTCGGGTACAGTTGTAGTGCGATGGCTTACGCCCCGCTACGCTACGAATCTTCAACCCGTGCAGGCGGGTTTTGTCTGTGTAGACGCGGTTTCAACCGCCGTTTCTTCTATTCTCTTATTTTGCTTCCAGCCGCTGCCGCCATTTGCTGCTAATTACATCTATAACAGTCACTACAACTAACAAAACCAACATCATTGTTGTCGCTTTGTTGTACTCAAAAGACCTGATATAATTAACTAATTCAAAGCCAATTCCGCCGGCACCGACTACTCCCAAAACCGAAGCCGCACGGATGTTGTATTCAAACATCCACAGCGTGTAACCCAATGCTAGCGGCAATACTTGCGGGAAAATGCCGTATTGGGCAACTTGCAGCCAAGATGCGCCTCCTACTTGCAAGGATTCGATCGATCGCGCTTCCACTGATTCGATCGCCTCTTGGTAGAATTTAGCTAAATAGCCGATCGTATAAATGCCCAAAGCCAACGTACCCGCCGGCGCACCCAAACCAGTCGCCGCCACAAACAGCAACCCCAACACAATTGAAGGAACGGAACGCACTGCATTTTGAATAAAATTAGCTGGCAATTGCAACCATTTTGGTGCTATATTGTGGGCGCTGCAAATAGCAATTGGCACTGAAATAACTGCCCCGATTGTCGTTCCCCATAAGGACATTTGAACTGTTTCGATTAAAGCTTTAATTGCTACGTCGATAATTTCGAGATTCGGCGGCCACAAACGGGAGATAAAATCGGTCATGTAAGGCCAACTGCTGGCTAAGGTTGCTGCATCAATTTCTAGTCCTCGCAGCGCCCAACCGTAAGTTACAATTAAGGCTACTGCAATACATAGGTTTTTAATCCAGCCATAGTTTTTAGATAAGTTACCCAAGTTTTTTTCGGTCATCTGCTTTTATTTTTTGATTTTTGAAGGGGATTTTTTTAAACGAACCGCGAAGACGCTAAGAAGGAGAAGGAAGAGAGGGGCTCACGCCTGAAAATTGGGTCTGAAGCCTCTCCGTTTAGGGGAAATTAAACAAAATAATTCATTGCTCCAATCCTTTTCTATCGACGGAAGAATTAGCTGTCAACTGTCAACTGTCAACTGTCAACTGTCAACTGATAAAGCTGCTAGTTTGGGATGTGTTAATTTGCTGAATTTGTCGGAGAGGTTGTGGCATTTGCCATCATAGACTATTTGACCGGCATCGAGGACGATCGCCCGATCGGGATATTTGCTGGCCATTCCTAAGTCGTGCAATACTACAACTACTGTCATTCCCTGTTCTCTGTGCAGTTTAGCGAGGATTTCCATTACTTGTTGGGCGGCGATGACATCTAATCCAGTAGTTGGTTCGTCTGCTAGTAAAATCTGGGGGGATTGGATGAGGGCGCGGGCGATCGCCACTTTTTGCTGTTGTCCGCCACTGAGTTGTCCGGTTTTTTGATATGCTAGGTCTTGCAGTCCGAAGTTTGCTAGTAGTTCAAAAGCTCGATCGCGCTGCTTCTTCGGAAAACCCCACAGTGTCTCCCAAGTATTGAAACTTCCCAAGCAACCACACAGCACATTGTCGATCGCGGGTGACTGTTTTACTAACCCGCCGCCTTGAAAAATTAAGCCGATATCGCGCCTAATTCGCCTTAACGTGCGCGTATTCATCACAATATCATTAATCCGAATCTCTCCGCTTTTAACGGGGACTAAGCCGACGAAGGAGCGCAATAGCGTGGATTTTCCTGCACCGTTCAAACCCAGTAACGCCACAAATTCGCCTTGTTTAATTTTGCAATCAATCCCGTTGATAATCGGGCGATTTAGCGATCGGGAATAAGCTGTTTCTAAATTACAACATTCGATAGTCATGGCGGATATTTATTGACAATTTTGGTAATTAATTTAATGCGCCAGCGGTAGGGACACGGCAGTGCCGTGTCCCT
>JAYUGZ010000189.1:0-36845 GCA_043767465.1 Cyanobacteriota bacterium | reverse complement strand
ACTGTCATCCCATCAATAAATCGCAAATCGTAGTCGGCATCGGCGGGGCCTAAGTCCATTGACATATTGTGATTCATGCCATGATTCATGCCACCCATACCACCTTGTGCCGCGTCTTGCTTGTTGTTCGCTTCGGTTGCGGCGGTAATATTTGGTGCTTGAGTTTGGCTGGTAGGAGGTTTTGAACAAGCTGCAAGAACTCCGCTGGTTAGGGCGGCTGCGGCGGTCAATGTCAGCGCTGCAAAACCTGTTTTTAATGAAATTGGTTTCATAGATTTTATATGCTTAAAACGACCATTTATCTTCAGATTTCCACATATAAATGAAATTAGGATGAAATTTTTGAGTGGGAATTGTAAAAAATTATTGCTGTGCCGTCGATCGAACTCAAATTTAAGATTTACAGGACTCATAACCTAATTATGTAGGGTGCACAGTGCGCCCCTTACCCCTATGGGTAGGGTGTCCAACCACTTTTTCCATAATTCCTGATTAATTTCGCAATCCCCCTTAACTCTCTAGTTGACTAGAGACATTACAATGCAGTTAATTCCTTTATAATAAATACTCCTGTATTTATTGTTTTAACAATACTCCGGACAGTTTTTAAAGAGGGATACGATCGCAATACAGCACCGAAACGAAAAAAGTGAGTGAAATCTGAACCCAAAATAAACAGAAAAAAAGGCACTCTTTTCGGTTAAGCTATAAAAACACACAAGCTCAACAGATTGCCTTATGAATATCATTGAATCCATCTTACAACAAATGCCAGGAATTCGTCAACCCCAAAAGAAGTTTTTAATCACTTTATTCTCAACTATTTTGCTGGTCTATGGTAAGGTCAACTTCACGAATCTCAGTCGCTATAGTTATTTGAGCGAAAAAACCTACCGTCGTCACTTTCTCAAAAGCTTTAACTTTCCACAATTTAATCAATATTTCCTCGAACTTGCCTTAAACCCTGAACACACAGTCATTGCTGTTATTGATTGTTCTTTTCTCAGAAAAAGTGGCAAAAAAACTGACGGTAAGGCTTATTTTTATAATGGTGTAGCTGGTAAATCGGAACAGGGGTTGGAAATTTCTGTGATTTCTATTGTCGAAATTGAGACTCGTTTATCTTATAGCTTAAGCGTACAACAAACTCCATCACGCCCTCAAATAAAGCCCCTGAAAAAAACGCCACAAAATCCGAAGAATTGCTGGTCTAAAAAATCTCGCAAAAAACCAGACACTCAAAGCTCAAAGCCTGATATGACAAGAGTTGATGACTATGCAAGACATTTGAAGAATACTCGTTGTTTCTTCCCAACTTCTGTACGTTATTTGGTGGCTGATGGCTATTATTATCGCTCTAAATTCTGGGATGCTGTGCGGGAGTTAAATTTAGACTTTATTGGCAAGCTAAGAGTTGATGCTAACCTACGTTATCTCTATACAGGTGAACAAAAGAAACTGGGGGCTCCACGTAAATATGATGGCAAGGTTGACTGCCATGATTTGAGTCGTCTTAATTTTGTTAAAGAAATAAAACCAGGAGTTTCATTATATACATTGGTGGTCTGGAGTTGTTGTTTAAATTGCCAAATCTGTTTGGCTTGTATCTCTGAGGTTCAAGCCAACGGGACAATCAAAAATGCTTTATTATTTAGCACTGATGTTCACTTACCGCCTGAGCAAATTGTTGAATATTATCAGGCTCGTTTTCAGATTGAATTTATTTTTCGTGATGCCAAGCAATTTACGGGATTGTCTGATTGTCAAGCGCGTCATTTCCCACGGCTTGATTTTCATTTTAATGCCAGTCTTATTGCCTTAAATTTAGCCAAATATCAGCTTTCTAGTTGTCATTCATCTGCCAAGTCGTTTGTGTTTTCAATGGCTTCTTATAAACGTCTGGAATTCAATAAGCATCTACTTTGTACCTTTATTGATAAGTTAGACTTAGACCCAGATTTGATTTTAAATCACCCTAACCTTCCTTCAGTCTTGTCTTATGGTACTTTGGCTGCTTAAAAACTGTCCGGAGTATTGTTTTAAGCACTGCATAGCCCTTAACTGAACCGTATGGGCGCAGGAGGGACAGGTGCACACTTCACCTGGATTGAAGAGAAGCATGACTCCCTGCGTGCGATCGTCGCCCCAATCTAGGATACACCGACTTTGAAAACACGCCCTAGGGATTCAAGAGACAGCGGATCGTGGTGCCCAGGGTGTTGATTTCTCCTTTTTAGAGGTTCTCAAAAATTTCTTTTCATTCCCCCTTGACACTCCAGTGGACTAGATACTGCAAGATAGGATTAACCCCTCAAAGGAAAGGAGAAATACAACCATGACTACAGCTAAAAGTCTTTAACATGGCGTGTTCAGCTTGCGACGAAACCATTACCAAAGCCATCAACACAGTAGATGCTGCCGCAAATGTTCAGGCAGATCCCCAGACCAAACTGGTCAATATCAAAACTCAAGCATCTGAAGCCGCTATTACAGAGGCAATTACAGCGGCAGGTTATCCCGTTACCTGTCACTAAAGATTTCTCAGACCCATTTTAAGGATGAAAATAAGGAGGTTTTGTATGGAAAACGCCACTATGAAACTGCGAGGCATGAGTTGTGCCTCTTGTGCAAGTAACATCGAAGAGGCAATCCGCTCAGTTCCGGGAGTTGAGACGTGCAATGTTAATTTTGGAGCTGAACAAGCCAGCGTTACATATAATCCCAGCCAAACTGATGTAGCAGCGATTCAGGATGCCGTGGATGCGGCTGGATATTCTGCTCTGCCGATGCAAGATGATGTACTTGCCCCAGAAGATGATGCAGAACGGCAGGCGCGGCACAGTGAAAATCAGGACTTGACCCGCAAGGTGTGGGTTAGCGGTATTATCAGCGCCGTTATCGTGATTGGCTCGCTGCCTGCGATGACGGGATTGCCTATTCCCTTGATTCCCATGTGGCTGCACCATCCCTGGCTACAACTTGTACTCACTACTCCAGTATTGTTTTGGGCGGGTAGGTCTTTCTACATCAATGCCTGGAAAGCCTTGAAGCGTCATACGGCGACAATGGATACGCTAGTAGCGATCGGGACAGCGGCAGCTTACCTCTATTCTCTATTTCCCACCTTCTCTCCCCAGTGGTTTATCAGTCAGGGTCTTAAACCAGATGTGTACTTTGAAGCGGCATCTGTAATTATTGCATTGCTCTTGCTAGGACGACTGTTGGAAAACCGCGCTAAGGGACAAACCTCAGAAGCAATTCGTTCTCTTATGGGTTTGCAGGCAAAAACGGCGCGGGTAATTCGTAATGGACGAGAGGTGGACATTCCCATCGCTGAGGTAGTGTTGGAAGATGTCATTCTAGTTCGTCCGGGTGAAAAGATTCCCGTGGATGGCGAGATTATTGATGGCTCCTCAACGATTGATGAGGCAATGGTGACGGGTGAAAGTGTACCCGTGAAAAAGCAGCCTGGTGATGAAGTGATTGGAGCGACTATTAACAAGACTGGAAGCTTCAAATTCCGAGCCACACGAGTGGGTAAAGATACGTTTTTGGCGCAAATCGTTAAACTGGTGCAGCAAGCGCAAGGCTCCAAGGCACCGATTCAGCGATTAGCCGATCGCGTTACGGGATGGTTTGTCCCTGTTGTGATTGCCATTGCGATCGCTACCTTCATCATCTGGTACAACATCATGGGCAACGTCACAATGGCATTGATTACCACCGTGGGCGTGCTGATTATTGCTTGTCCCTGTGCCCTTGGCTTAGCCACGCCAACCTCGATCATGGTGGGTACAGGTAAAGGGGCAGAAAACGGAATTTTGATTAAAGGTGCAGATAGTTTAGAACTAGCGCACAAACTGCAAACTGTTGTTTTAGACAAAACAGGCACGATTACCCAAGGTAAACCCACTGTAACGGACTTTATAACGGTTAATGGTACCGCCAATGGTAACGAGCTAAAACTTCTGCGCCTCGCTGCATCCGTCGAACGGAATTCAGAACATCCTCTGGCAGAAGCGGTGGTGCAATATGCTCAATCTCAAGGAGTGGAGTTGACGGATTCACGGGAGTTTGAGGCTCACGCAGGCAGTGGTGTGCAAGGGTATGTATCCAATCAATGGGTGCAAATTGGAACTCATCGTTGGATGAACGAATTGGGAATTGATACCAGTAGTTTGCAGCCACCGTGGGATCGATTGGAATATCTCGGTAAGACGGTTATCTGGATTGCCGTGAATGGCAAAGTAGAAGGAATTATGGGCATTGCCGATGCCGTGAAACCATCTTCTGTTGTCGCAATTCGCACTTTACAAAAGATGGGATTAGAAGTGGTAATGCTAACAGGTGATAACCGTCGCACGGCGGAAGTCATAGCGCGGGAAGTCGGCATCAAACGAGTTATTGCAGAAGTTCGTCCCGATCAAAAAGTCGCTCAAATCGAAAATCTTCAGGCAGAAGGAAAAATTGTCGCAATGGTGGGGGATGGAATCAATGATGCACCTGCACTTGCTCAAGCTGACGTAGGCATGGCAATTGGTACAGGAACAGATGTCGCGATCGCAGCTAGCGATATCACTCTAATTTCTGGTGACTTACAAGGCATTGTTACTGCCATCCAACTGTCTCGCGCTACGATCCAAAACATCAAACAAAATCTGTTTTTTGCCTTTGTCTACAATATGGCAGGCATTCCCATCGCCGCCGGAATTCTTTTCCCGATTTTTGGATTGCTCCTCAATCCAATTATTGCCGGGGTAGCAATGGCATTTAGTTCCGTTTCTGTAGTAACAAATGCGTTGCGTCTCCGTAACTTTCGACCCAAAAATGTTGGCTGATTTGATTCTTGCTTAAGAAGGAATAATGATGAACAAGCAACTTATATTTCTAGGAACATTAGCAGGATTTGGATTTCTGCTTGGGGTAATTTCCGGTTCAATTTTTGGAGTGTTAACGTAGCCTATTTTTGCACTCTGATGAATGAAACATCGAACGATAGCGCGGGTTTAGTCAATCACGAAGGAAATTCACTATATACCTTTGTTCAAAACCCGCTCTTACTCCCATAATCTTGTGTATTTTTTAGGAGGTTTTCAAATGCTCGGCAAAACAACAATTATCGGTACTATTGCTAGTCTCGGGGTTGTACTAGGAATGTTATCTGGTGAAGGAATAGCGCAAAATACCCATGAAACACACCCAACTCAAACACAGCAAAAAAGTCAGTTTCATCGCATTGAACAACCCTTAAGTAACAAGATTTTAGTTACTTTGGCTGGAATCGGATTAATTAGTTTAGAACTTTGGTGGTTTCTCCTTAGCAAACCCAAATCTCAGAAAGCAGTTACAGCCAGTGGAGGAATTCAAGAAGTAACCGTCACCGTTGATGGTGGCTATGAACCCAGCCGCATTGTTGTGCAAGCTGGACAACCCGTGCGTCTTAACTTTCACCGCCAAGATCCTAGCAGTTGTTTGGAACAAGTCTTAATTCCAGATTTTCATATTGCAGCAGATTTGCCTCTGAATCAAGTAACCTCTGTTGAATTCACACCTAAAAAAGCTGGCAGTTATGTCTTTAGCTGTGGAATGAATATGTTTCGAGGCGAAATTATCGCCGCCGAAGACCAACAACTTGAATCAACGGGGTTCGAGGAACCTCAAACACTAACAGAATCCCAGTTCAATTCATCCATGTCAACACTCAGCCTGAAACAATAATTGACGCTGAAGCTATGGAAATCAATCAAACTGTTGACCAGGGCATCCAGAAAGTGACTATCATTGTTAACAAAGGCTACACGCCCAATCATCTGGTAGTTAAAGCAGGTAAACCCGTTCAACTCCACTTTTTACGTGAAACTTCTAGTGGTTGTTTAGCGAAAGTGCTGATTCCCGATTTTGACATTGCTACCGATTTGTCTTTGAATCAAGTAACAACCATTGAATTCACTCCCGAAGACGTAGGAAACCACACTTTTAATTGTGGCATGAATATGTTTCGCGGTACCATAGAAGTGGAAGCCGCTAACGTCTCTGACCCGGATGAAATGGCTGCTCAAGCCTTAAATAACTGACCGTCAACCAAGTGCGATCGCTCGAATGGTTTGTCCAGACGCCTACTGCTACCCAAAGTTGCGACATTCAGGCGATCACCACTCAGTCATTCAAAAAAATGTCTAGCCCCTCTTGACTCTCCATCCCACTGGATAGTTTATCATAAGCTTAGAGTTGGATTCAGTAGAGGAAATGAGTATGTTAGTTCAAGAAAAGCAAAAACTCATTCGCAAGCTTCAAAGGCTTCGATTTCTTAAATTTGGCTTTTAAGATTTCTTTGACAAGCGGAAACCACAGACTTTCAGTAGTTGAGGCAGTCTAATTTGAGAAATCTTTGGAGACTACGCCTCCGACTCTCAAATTGAATTGGATAAGGCCAGAAAGAAGCTAGCAATTCAATACTAACCTGTCTGTGACTCTGCAACAAATATACCAGAATTTTGAGGGTCAGGTATTCTGCTGGTTTGAGTTGTTTTTCTAGATGGTTCTGGTAAGATTGAGGAAACATAATTAACAGATGGGGCCACTTAATAATTTCGACCCCATCTTTTTTTAACTCAAGTTGGGTAAATCCGCCACCAGTGAGGGTTTTGACGGGGTTGTCACCCCGTCAGGGAAACGACACTGCCGTGTCCTGGCTGTGGGTAATATTAATTCCTATGCCACCGGATTTGATATGACTCTACTTCAACCTACTAATAGGATCAATATCCTGCTCGTGGACGATACTCCCGATAACTTGCGGCTATTAGTCAAAATACTGGAATCTCAAGGCTATCTCGTTCGTAAAGCGCTCAACGGCAGAATGGCACTTCAGGGAGCTCATCGTCTGCCACCAAATCTAATTTTGCTTGTATCCGCTCAATAATTCGGGGCGGAGTACCCACTCAGGAACGATTTTGCGTCATTTGAGGTGCATCGTTGAGCGATTTACCCCGGATTATTGAGCGGATACCTCATTTTTTGGTATTAGGAATCTTGCTCAAGGTCCTGCAATCGGAAAGCCAAGTGAAGTTAGAGCGATTAGCACTAGTGTTTCCTCTGAGAGAGTGACAATCCCCTCAGAAGGGTGGGTTGAGGTAACATCGCCCGAGCCTGTTTATAGATCGAATAACTTAATTTATGACCAAACAGATGCCTTTTGACATTCGCTTTAATGCTAAGAAATGTTTCGCCAACAATATCGTATCTCGGCTATACCCCTTAAAGGATTTGGCATCTTTAATCAATACCACTAGAGCTTTGTTGACAACATCTGGCTTGATTTTGAACTCTAAGCTGTCTGCGAGTACCGCTGCTAGTTCGGTTACTGTCATCCCAACTTCTGTCAGAGGAGAAGTTACACCAATAAGTTGCTTTGCAGTCTCTGCTATCCCTCGCAATTCTGGGTACATCGATGCCAGCGAGTTGAATTTGAACTGGGCGATCGCAGAGGCACTCAGTCCGGTCTCTTGTAGCCAAGCAGTCAAATGGTCAATTGTCTCTATGGCAGCAGCAATTTCTTCGGGAGTAGGTATCTTTGCTCTTGAGTTTTCCATATCGCAATATTAGACAACAGGGGAGGTACTTAGCAAGACTTCAAAAAATTTTAAGCCGAAATAAAGCACAAACTCGTTCGGAGTTGATATTAAACCACAAAAAGTTAAGGGATTAAGCGCGAGAAGATATCCCCTAACGGGAGAAGTTGAAAACAATTAGCTTCTCAAAGGTTATGGACTCTAACACGACTTTAATTGGCTTCTCAAATACTTGCTCTAAACCTGACAACGCTCCCCCCAGTGAAGTCAAAGAAGTGGTAGCGGTAATTTTTCCTTTTCTCACTCCGCCTCCTTTCGCTCAACTTCCCTTTAAAGTAGGCGATATCGTCAAATCTGGCAACCATTACGGCACGATAACAGCCCTCCATCAAACCGATAGACCTGTAATAATTACTTGGGATGCTAGTAACAACGAAGATAGTTTTTCCTGGAATTATACCTTAGATGAAATTCGGGTGCTTAAAATATCCCTTGTGCCTCTGTTTATTCCTCAACAAACTACTGGAGAACTTCCCGCTTGCACAACAATTGTACTAGCTAATTCGCAACAACTACAATTCAGTAACACCACTACTTTCCAAGTAGAATCGCTCACTGAACATCACATTCTCATATTTACTCTTGACCACTATTATCTCTTTCCCATCAACTTGTTCCCTGGCTACCCGACAAGTTGTGCCATAGATGTTTTTACACCCGAACAATTAGAAGCCAGTCGCTTTTTGTCTTTCAATGACCTAAAAATTAGGGCTAAAACCCATTTATTTTTTGAAGTCCCCGACAATTTCTTAGAAATTGTCCTACCAATTCAAAAGCAGCAAATCAAAGAGAAATTGACTAAACAATTGAGTACAGAAAGTTATCACATTCTCGACTTTGATATTGCTTGGGAAGAAGCCTGGGAATATTGCCTTAAACATTTAGCTAAGAAACATGGATGGAGTGGTTTTCGAGAGGGCGATTGCCTCGAACAACGCCGAAATCAAGTGGAACAAAGGGGAATAGTTATTAGTTTGAATATTCAGGCACTACGCCCATTTCAAATTCAATGGGACAGTGGAGAAATTCAAAGCTACAGCTTGACTGAACTCAAAAGTTTAGGCATTACTCATATCCCAACTCTTATTAAATTATCGCCCAATGTTGCTTACCAAGTTAGCGAAGACGGCTCTTACTTTAAAGCTTGGATTGGTTTCCGTACTAAAGCGTTAGCTAAGGCTTGGCTAATAGTTATTAAAAAGCTAGTTGGTCGCCTTAGCTACCTAATTGATTGCCAAATTCCAGAACTTCAACATACAGGTTCTAAATACGAGTATGTTGTAGAAACTCCCCGACATAAAACTTTAAAGAAGCGCTTAGAAGCTCTGCGGGAAGTGGCTGAACTTGATTTAGAAAAGATGCCAAAATGATGGGAATTGGGAAGAGAATTGGCTATTCTGTAACCAATGTAAATGCGATTAAAAACTCTGTGACCAATCCGAAAGATAAATCGCCTAGCGGCGAAAAATGTTGACTTTTTCTACTTATAAATACCAAAAACAAGGAGCAATCCGAGAAAGTCAGGGTTTACTACACCACTTCAATTAAAAGTGCTGACGAGCTAAAAGTTAGAAGATGAAAAAGATGAAAGAAATCAATATTTGGTCTGGATGCAGCATCGGAATTGGGGCAGCATTAACTAATCCCACAGAGTTAGCTTTTAGAAAAGGAAACCTCAAGAATCACTACCCAGTTGAGTTCAATGGCAAGGTTTTCCGTGATGCTGAAGCTGCTTATCAAAATCACAAATTTGGACATTTGCAACAAGATATGACAATAATGACAGAAATTATTGTTGCGAAACTTCAACAACATCCACGATTATTAAAAACAATCGCAAAATATGGTGGAGTTGCTTGGCTTGAACAATGCAATCACATTGTTGGTGTGCGCGGCTCTCGTTGGGAAGGTCTAGGCAGAAAAAGCAATTTCATTCAATGCTTGATTTCAGCTTATATCTTGGTGTGTTAGTAAGAAGCAATTGCATTCTTCACAAAGACTCAAGGAGTAATCTTTGAGTCTTTTACTGGCTATCCAAAAATTTGAGGAATTTTACCATGAACAAAATAGTAATGATTTCTGGCAGTCGTTCCATCCAGGAATTGCCATCAGAGGCTCATACATCTCTCAATCGCATCATTGAACTAGGGTTTGAAGTCAGAGTCGGTGATGCGCCTGGAGTTGATAGCTTAGTTCAGCAATACTTGCGGTCTAAGAACTACGAGAAAGTTTTGGTTTACTATGCCTTGTTTAGCGGCAATGGCAAACCCAGAAATACTTCTGGTTATCCAGTTGTTGGTATTCCTGGACACTATAGCGATCGCGATATCGAAATGTGTTCGCATTGTGACTACGGATTAGCCATTTGGGATGGACATAGTATTGGCACAGCAGTGAATATCAAACGAGTTAAGAAAACCAAAGTTATTATTGTTTAACAACTAACAACAGCAGCAAAACTAGCTCTGAATTATCATAAATTTCAGAGCTTATTTTTGATTAAACAATACTTATGATAACTTTTTTTGTCAATGACATAATCAGAGTTTTAGGTAAGTTCGCCTAACGAAAAATCAACCATTACAGCCATTCTTTTCTGAATTTCGGAACTATTGTTATAAGTCAGTTTTGATTTGAATGTTCCTCCATACTCCCCCTCAAGCTAGCGCTTATTAGGATGCGAACGAATTAGCATTACTGTACACTAATGATTCAAACTTTACTAGAACGACCGCAGGAATTTAAACAAATTCCCTTTACTCTCAAGCCGCAGCAGCAGCAAGCACTCGACAATTTGAGAACATTTGCAAGCAGCACTTCCGCATTCTTCTTGCTTTGCGGTTATGCAGGCACGGGAAAAAGCACACTTATTTTCCTTATAATCAAAGAACTCTTAGCTCAAAGCAAGCGCATTGCCCTCACAGCACCCACTAACAAAGCCGTCGGTATCCTCAGAAAAATGGCAGCATCTCAAGGCATTTTCGGAGTAGATTTTATGACGATACACCAGCTTTTAGGCTTAGGCATGGTTCGCAAAGAACAAGAGAAAGTCTTAGAACAGACAAGCTGTTGTTACCTCCACCTCTATGATATCATTTTCCTCGATGAATGTTCGATGGTGGGAACTCAATTGTGGTCTTGGATTGAGCGCAGATTTGAACATACTCTCTTCAATCAGCGGAAATTAATTCTCATGGGCGACCCAGCGCAACTTAATCCTGTTGGAGAAAAACGCTCGCCTGCTTTCAATATTGCCAATAAAGCTGTATTAACTCAAGTAGTTAGACAAGCTGGAGAAAGCCCAGTCCTTGATTTTATTACGGAATGTCGCTCATTTGTCAAGAGTAAAACAGATGTCTTTTTGCCACATCCGAATTACAACTCATTGGACAAATCTAACGGTGCATTCAAAGTTAAACCAGAAGCACTCATCCAATATGCTATCAAAACCATCAAGCAAGAATTTGCCTCAAATCCTGATTGCTTTCGGATTTTGTGCTGGACAAACAAGCGAGTCAACTATTACAATCAGGCTGTTCGAGAACAACTTTATGGTCGAACAACTGCCCGATTTATATCTGGAGAAAGGTTAATTACTAAGAAACCAGTTCTCGCTCCTGATGGTAAGACTGTGATTTTAGCCACATCAACTGAATTTACCATACAGCAAGTTGAAATAAGTCAGCACTACGGCTACCGATTATGGCTGTTGAAGATTATGACTGATGATGGTCTATTTCGGCAAATCTTTGTGCTGCATGAATCGGAAAGTAAGCGCTACCAAGCTGAATTGAAAGAGAAACTCAAAAGTGCCAAACGTAATGGATTTCTCTGGCGGAAGTATTACTGGTTTAAAGATGATGTATTTGCCGAAGTTGACAATTGCTTTGCCCTGACTATTCACAATTCTCAAGGTAGCACTTTTGATGAAGTTGGTTTGGACAGCAATGACATTTTGACTCGACTTTTGGTAGGCAAGGAAATGAGCACCCAAGAGAAACTTAAAGAGTACCACCGTCTTTTATATGTTGGAACAAGCAGATGTCGCCAACGAATACTATTTGTCCCTCCTAATTCATTCAGAGTGCAACGAGTATTAGCTCAATTTTAGGGGAAGGGGAAGGGGAAGGGGAAGGAAAGATAAATTTTCGCTTTTTTGAGTTGAACTTTCTTCTCTCAGGACTTACGCACACGATGCCAGAAATCGGGTTTCTTCGTAGATATCTAGTTGAGAAAGCAACAATTTTTCAGAGAAATCCGGTTGATGAGCGTAAGTTCTGTTATCTCACTTATCAAAATCTAAATAATCAGTTTGCTTCAACTTGAACATAACGCGAGTTTACTGAACTTGTTCCACCCTTTCCCCTCCCCTTCTCTTAACCTTCCCCTTCCCCTTCCCCTTCCCCCTCCTCACTGCTATCGCAGCGACCAATTAAATTCTTGACACCCGACTAATTATTATGTCCAAATCTCGACTTTCTGGAACACCTTCTAAAGAGGAAGTAGTGGAGAGAACAGCTAAGAAAAAACCCTCAACTGTAACAGGCACTAATTTGACTCCTACTACGAAGCCATCAGTCAAAAAAACAACTAAGCTTTCTTCTCCCCTACCCAAAACAACACAAATAGAAGAAGTAGAAGCGAACTACATTACAGATAATAGAACTTCTACACCTTTTGACACTCCAACAAATTCCACTCCTGAAACCCATCTCAATACTGAAATCACAGCATCTGTCACTCCGAAACCTTCCCCATCGGCTGTTGAAATTACCTGTGATTTAAGAGAACTCAACGATTACATACAGACACTCAAAAGCATCATTCCTAGCAATACCAGTCATCCTATTTTGTGCAATATCTTGATTGAGGCTGATGCCGAAAATCAACAACTGCACCTCACTGGTTACAATTTGGAATTTGGAATGCAAGTGAATTTTGACGCCAATGTCAATCAACCCGGAAAACTCACCCTTCCCGTACCTATACTCGCTGATATTCTGGGGAAATTTCCGAACGGCCGCCTTACCTTAAAGAGTTCCTTTGAAATTATCAAAGGAAGTGACATTCCCTCTGTCAGTGCGACTTTAAGTTCATCAAATAGCAAGCACGTTATTCGCGGGTTAGCTGCGGATGAATTTCCGACTATCCCTAGTGTTAAACAAAAACTCGTAACACTTCCTGCTAGTGTATTAATCGCTGTCCTCAAAGCTAGCTTATTTGCTGTTACTTCTGAGGAAACCAAACGCATTTTGATGGGAGCTAACTTTCAACTGAGTCATGACGCAGACAGAGGACTTAACCAACTAAGAGTGTGGACGACTGACGGGCATCGGGTAGCTATGATTGTCGGATTGAGTGAAAGCAGCAATTCTCAGTTTTTGAACTTTCAAACAGTAAATTTTACTGTTCCCGCTAAGGTACTCCGGGTATTGGAGCGTTCTGTAAATGCCAGTGACAAAGTTACGATTTATTATGATGGTTCGGCAGAACAACCTAGCAAATTTGTGGCGTTTGAGTGGAATAATTTGCGACTAACAGCGCAGTTACTGGAAGGAAATTACCCGAAATGCGACCAAATTATTGCTCCTTATCGGTCTGAACTTAGTCATCAAATCGTAGTTGAAAGACTCAGCTTTTTAAAAGCTTTAGAGAGGTTGGCTACTCATAGCGACAAGTCTCATATCACAGCAATTTTTGACTTTGATTTAGAGGCGCAACAAGTGCGAGCATCACTCAACAATACTCTCAGTTCTGGTACTGAGACAGTTGACGCCAAACTCTGGGGTTGTGACTTTCGGCTCAAGTGCGATATCCGCTATTTGATTGATACAATTAAAGCTGTTTCTAGTTCGGATTTGCGGCTGCTGATGGCAACTCCTACGGCTCCTCTACTGATTGTACCTTTTGGCACGCCAGCTTCAGGTACAGAGGCGTTAGAGTGCGAATACGTTGTGGCTCCGCAAGAATAATCGTGCATATGGGGAGTGGCATCTAAATTGGATGCCCTCTCTACAAATTACTCTATGAACGGCGATCGCATCTATCAAGTTGATATGTACACCGGGGCAGAAGTCAGGCATTCCCGATTGCGATCGCTGTCATACGATTCCGTCAACGATCACCCATTGATAATCACTCTCACGAGCGCGATGGAACAGGCTGCTGTGAGTAATCAATTGCCAAGTCTAAGGCTGCTTCTTGATAAAGTTGTCCCAAAACCTCAGATAAATTCACAACAGGTTCTTGCTCTAATGGCTGCAAAGGAAACAAGAATTGGGGAATCGATTCACGCACATTAAACGGGTAGAGTTCAGCTTCGGGACGGAGATTAGCCCGACTGACCAGAATGCGGTAGTCTGAGCGAATCGAAACATCCATTGGTATAAAGTTTCCCATTCTTAGCAGATCGATTTCAACTAAGTGAGTAGCCCTGTTCAACACTTTTTGTCGTTTGGTGAGGTACTTTTCTCGACCTTCACCCACTCCTTTATTCTTAGGAGAGAGAACTTCTACCACCGTTACCACCTTTCCAGTCTTGACCTCCCGAATCTCCAGATAGCGTTCGGTAATTTCTTCAGTCAATCGTGGCATCAAGTTACGTATGCTTTATTTCAATACCAAATTCTCTAAAAAAACCATATATCCAGCACGTCTAAATGATAAATCGTACAACGGATTTAGACTTGCTATATATCCCCCTCATTCTTCCCCACTCCCCACTCGTTCCCCTCCCCTATCGGGGAATAGTTACCAGAACTATTCTAACTACTCCCCATGTACCAACCACTGCACCTTAAATATCGACCCAAAACTCTACAAGAATTAGTGGGTCAAGACAGCATTAAAACAGCATTGACGAATGCCATTATCTCATCGAAAATTGCTCCAGCTTACCTATTTACTGGCCCCCGAGGAACAGGCAAAACCTCAACGGCTCGCATCCTCGCTAAATCCCTCAGTTGCTTGAATACTAAACAGCCGACAACCACTCCTTGTGGGCAATGTTCAAGCTGTAAAACCATTGATTCCAGTTCCAGCTTAGACGTAACTGAAATTGACGCTGCCTCTCACAATGGCGTGGATGATGCCAGAGAGTTAATACAACACAGCAACTTTGCCCCAGCAATGAGCCGTTATCGAATTTGGATTTTAGACGAGTGCCACCAACTCAGTACCAGTGCTCAAAATGCTCTCCTCAAATGTTTAGAAGAACCACCTGCTCATGTGGTGTTTATTCTTTGTACAACTGAGGCACATAAACTGCTGCCCACTATCATCTCCCGCTGCCAAACTTTTAACTTTCGAGCTTTGTCAGTTGATGCTATTCTAGGACAATTGCAGAAAATTAGCTCTGCTGAATCTATTGCAATTACCATGGATTCAATGCGGGCGATCGCTCGCACCTGTGACGGAGGGTTAAGGGATGCTCTACAATTACTCTCTCAACTTTCACTGCTGAATTCAGAGATTACGCTTGATTCAGTTGCAGAAGTCTCGGGTAGTATTAACGAGCAAGATTTGATTGCCATTCTTAAAGCTATTCGTTCCGGCGATACTCTAAGCATACTACAATCTTCAAGAATGCTCATCGACAGCGGCAAAACTCCCAAACTTATTCTCAGTAGCTTGCTAGCAGCAATGCGAGATTTGCTCATTATCAAATCCACCCGCCAATGCCAGAATTTAATTGCAGGGCCCGTCAGTTACGATAAACTGCGCTCGCTCGCTGGCACTTTCGATTTTGAAACAATTGATATGGCGTGTACACAATTGCAAAAATCAGAATTTCAATTGAGAACCAGTACGAATGCTGCTACTTGGTTAGAAGTATGCTTGCTAAACTTGATGCTGGCAAGCACTTGCACTCCCAAGGAAATGCGATTGCCAAAAACCTCCCAATCTAATCAGTGTTCTAAATTTGATAAAACCCCTCAAAAGTTAGAGCCTGATTATCCTGATTTAGAGGCAACTTGGGCGCAAGTAGTAGCAACAGCAAAACCTGGTAATCGCGACTTCTTAAACCGTGCTAAACTTGCCGAACTTTCTACTCATTCATGTGTATTAGTAGTAGAAAACAAATACGCTAATAAGTTTCAAACTCACCTTGAATTTGTGCAAAGAATCGTTAGTAAAGCTTTAGGCTACCCTATTACTGTGACTGTCAAACAACAGGAAGAGGTAGCAGCATGATTAGCATCCTAATTGGGAATGACACCTACGCAATTCAACGAGAAGTTGAAAAGTTCAAAACTCAAACTCACCCTCTCTGGCGAGATTTCAACATCCATCGGTTTGATGCTTCTTCCCTGGATATAGCTATTTCTGCGGCTGCTTCAGTTCCTTTTGGTGTCGGAAGTAAACTTATCGTAGTTGAGAATTGTGATTTCAAGCAATTTGGGGAGACGGGGCTAGAACTACTGCAAATCTTGCCCCATTTACCTACCACAACGCACTTAGTTTTCACTGCTGCTGTTATCGACAAACGGCTTAAGGTAGTCAAACATTTGTTGCAGTTTGGCCAACTTAAGGAATTTACTCTCATTCCTCCTTGGCGTACCGATTTAATTGAAAGTGCGATCGCTAGTACTGCTAAACAAATGAATCTCTCAATTGCCAGAGATGCTGTTAGCTATTTAGCGGTGGCAATTGGTAACGATTCTGCTAGAATGGTCAGTGAACTGGAAAAATTAGCCATCTATGCAGCAGGCGATCGCATTACGAAAGAATCGGCTTCAGCTCTGGTTCCGGCTACCACAGCCAACAGTTTTCAACTTGCCGAAGCACTTTTAAGAGGTCAAGCATCAGTTGCGATTAAGGTACTTGATGAATTGCTCTCTAGGGCAGAGTTTCCTTTGGCAATTATCGCTACTCTTCAAACTCAGTTTAAAACTTGGTTGTGGGTAAAAGCAGCTCTCATTTCTGGGAAAAAATCTGATAGCGAAATTGCTAGTTTGTGCCGACTTAGTAATCCGAAACGGTTGTATTTTCTCAAACAGGAGGTTCAGGCTGTATCCACCAACTGTTTAAGTCAAGCACTCTCCATTTTGTTTGATTTGGAAATTGCTCTCAAAACTGGAGAAAAGCCTGACTCGATATTATCTGCTTTGCTCAGAATCACTCAACTCACTAAATAATAGGAAAGGGCTGCCGAATTAATTAGGCGGCCCTTTTCTATTATTTCTAGGATATGTTAAACTAAGCAAAGCTTACATAACTAAATACGAAAGTTTGCTATGCTTGCCAAATTAACGGCTGAAAATCAGCTTACTCTACCTAAAAGTATAACTCAAGCTATCGGGGCGGCTGAATATTTTGAGGTTAAGGTAGAAGGTGGACAAATTATTCTGACTCCAGTAAAAATTCAAGGGGCTGATTCTGTAAGGGCTAAGTTAGAAGCGTTAAATGTCAATGAACAGGATATTACTGATGCTGTCCAATGGACGCGTCAGTTATGATTGAGTGTCCACGAGTGGTAATTGATACAAATTTAGTGCTGTCAGCCTTAGTGTTTGGAGGCCGACTGTCCAGATTGCGCCTTGCATGGCAGAATAATCGCTTTATTCCTTTAGCTTCTGAAGTTACAATCGCTGAGTTAGTTCGGGTGCTTACTTACCCAAAGTTCAAACTCACAAACTCTGAACAGGAAGATTTACTGTCAGACTATTTACCGTTTTGTGATACTGTGTTGATACCCGATACTTTGCCTGTAGTTCCTGAATGTCGAGATCCTTTTGATATCCCTTTTTTGCTGTTAGCTGTTGTCGGTCAGGCTGATTATTTGGTGACAGGTAATGGTGATTTACTGTGCCTTTCAGATAATTTTTCTTGTCCAATTTTAACAATTGATGAGTTTTTAACCGCTATTAATTATCAATCACTCTAATTTTCCCTGTAACAACGTCGTTAATTAGGATATTGGAATTGCGTGTAAGGATTTCACTTTTATAGCTAGGATCTACATTTTCATCTAACAAATAATTGAGACTCATTGTGATTTGTTCAGCTTTTGTTCGGCGCTCAATTTTTGTAGCTTAACAATACCAGATGGAGACTGTAATTTATACCAGAAGCAGGCCGGTTTTCAGTAAGTTTTTTTGCCAATCTCTCTCATTTTTTTCCCTACCTATCGGTAGTAAGAGAGAAAAGATTCAGAGAGAGTAACCAATGACTCCCAATTATATCAATCTCCTTTCCCAACTAATAGCCACACCTAATTTTAACCCAAATAACAATAACGTCGCCCAAGCAGCCCATTGGGAGCCAACTGCAACAGCCGATTTGTTTGAAATTTTAGGTGAAGAACTTACTTATCATACAATCAGAAGCGCTACCACACAAAAGCTCTACAAAATTCCTCAAGACTTGCCACCTTCAATAATTTCTGCTTTGCACCACCAAGGTATTCAACAACTTTACTCACATCAACTTAAAACACTTAAAGCTGTTAGGCAAGGCAGAGATGTCATCCTCAGCACAGCAACAGCTTCTGGCAAATCTTTAAGTGCATATCTCCCTATTTTAGAGGGCATTATCCAACATCAATTTACTGCCCTATCTGTTTATGGCTTGAAAGCTTTAACAGCAGACCAAGGTCAAAAACTTGCCAATTTTGTCCAACTCATTCCTGAGCCTGAGCGCCCACACCTTGCTATTTTAACTGGTGATACTCCAACCGAAACTAGAGAGCAATTACTAGCTACAAATCCTAGCATTATTGGCGCAACACCAGAGTTAATTCATTATGCGCTAAAAGGTGTTCACTGGAGTCAACCTTGGCAGTATTTTTTAAGCCGTCTTCGCTATATTGTGCTTGATGAAGCTCACACTTTTAACGGAGTTTATGGGGCTAACATCGCTGGCTTAATTCGGCGTTTGAAATTAGCAGTAGATGAGCGCGGAGGTTGTTCTCACAAACTGCAATTTCTGATGTTGAGCGCTACTATTGGTAATCCCGTGCAATTAGCCAAGTTACTATCTGGTAGAAGTCGAAAGCAAACTGCTAATAAACCCAACCGGTTAGTTTGGATTAATTCTAGCGGAGCCGCTACCCCAGAAAGACAGTTAATTGTTACTAAACCTAGTTATGATGTTAATTCTGAGGTGGCTCGCATCATTGTGTTTTTATTACAGCAAGGGCAAACCGGAATTTGTTTCAGCAATGGCAGACAAGCAATTAAGAATTTGTGGGCAACTTTAAAGCAAGAAGCAATGTCTCAATGTTACTATGGAATTGAGTCACAAGTAGCAATTTTCTACGGCAGTTTAACAAGCGAACGTCGCACCGAAATTATCAACTCTTTGCAGTCAGGAAAAGTTAAGTGTATCCTCAGTACCAGTGCTCTCGAAGCAGGAATTGATTTGCCTCAACTTGACTTTGCTATTATTAGGGGATGGCCGGGAAGTTTGCAAGCTTTCAAACAGAGAGCTGGTCGAGCCGGTCGCACAAAATCCGGTTTAATTGTCTTTATTCCTATTGCCCAATCGCCCTTAGATAACTACTTTGCTGAACGCCCTGAATTGTTGCTATCTGCCGAATCTGAATTGGTAAGCTTTAATGCCAATTATCCCATAGATATTGCCAAACATTTGATGTGTGCGGCTGTCGAAACTGGCATTCCTTCCGGTAAGTTAAAACACTACTTTGGCAAGAGCGCTCCTCAAATTGCAACGGCTTTAATTGAGCAAGGTGTTCTTCACAAAAGCCGGGATAAATTATGGGCTAAAGGCTTTCCCCATAAAGATGTAAACTTTCGAGGGGGAACGGGTTCTAGCACGATACAACTGGTGGATGCGGATACTCAAGAAGAGATTGAACTCCTCAGTGCGGAGATTGCTTATCGAGAGGTATTTCCTGGTGCTATTTACCGCACGCAAAACTCAGACGGCTGTTTGGTGACTTATACTTCGCGCTCGCTCTTGAATGGCAAAGCTATTTTGCAAAACACCCCTGAAACTCGACTGTTTACTGTAGCGATTAGCCACACTGATACCAGCCTCAAGCAGAATTTGAGTTTGCCTCAACAAATCCCGTTGGTTATTCCAGAAGTTGAAGGAAATGTTCCAACCAATTCAACGGATAGTAAGGCAATTCCAGCTCAAGCTATTCTGGAACTGGTTTGGGGAGAAATTAGCCAACTCGTCACTGGTTATCAATTATTAACTCGCAATTACGAGTTAACTTGTCTCAATAGAAAGTGTGTCAATTACAAAGAGCATTTACCAAAATGTACGGCTTGTCCTGTTTGTGGCAAGAGAACTCGCTCGGCTGAGCTAACATCGGTTCTTAATGAGGTAAACTTTGAGCAACCTTACGAAATAAAATTTGCGACTCCTGTACTGCAAATTAGTTTTAATTCCCCGGTTGAATGTTATCTGCAACAGGTAGTAACAGCTACTCGCCAGGAATTGCTTCAATCTCAACAGCAGATTCCGCCCGGATATCAGCAGTTGTGGGAGTACCCCGCGAATTTGTTGGCTATTCACAGTTTCGGCCATCAAATTTTAGCAGCTTTACCTCTGACTATTTTGGCTTCAGCTAATGATGTGAATTTTCTGGTAGAGAAGAGAGGTGCAAATGACTATGCAGGACTCTTTTACGATTTAGCAGAAGGGGGTTCGGGAACTTCGGAAGCTATTTTTCGTTCTCTCCCTCAATTAGCTCATGCGGCTGCTGAGTTAGCCCGCAGTTGTTCTTGCAGTTCTGGCTGTCCTAAATGTTTGATTCAGTCGGGATGCCCTGATGGTAACAAAGCTTTACTCAAGCAGGTGGGGCTGCTGCTGTGCGAAGCATTTTCTACTCCTCAAATATCAAAATAATTGGTGGAATAGACGGCTGAGAAAGGGAAAGGGGGAGAGAGAAATAGGGAAGAGGGGAGTGGGGAATAGAGTGTAGCTTTTTTCAAACAAAAAAGCTACGCTCTATTCCCAAATTTTTTTTACTGTTTTTATTAAACAAGACGCTGCTTGCATCAACATAGAATTGTGCGAACCGCTACTGCGGTTTTTAGGGGTGCATTTTTCAGACTTGTACTCATCATGAAAAACAAGCTTGTCTTGCCAATTATTGACTCCAAAACTAGAGAGTCAACGCTGTTACATTTCAGAAAGCAACCCTATAAACCAAAGAAAAAGCAAGCTTTAATCCCCAACCTAAAACGAGATTTAAAGCCGGGCTGGCTTTTAACAATTCTCGCACAAATAGACCGATGTTTGTGGGGAAGGTGGGATTATTGGGCTTTGTGTCAAGCTGTCCCTAGTCATGCCTGGATGCGGTGGAAGATGGAGCCAATGCTAGCCATTCTGGAGAACAGAAAACCAGAAATTTTACCCAAATTTGGGTTGAAAGCCCCGTCGCTCTACGACGGCTTTTTCTGGAGCTGTGCTAAAATAGATTGCGTCAGATGTAAAGACATAACTATGCTGGTATTCGAGGCAAAACTTGAGGGATTGAAAGAGCAGTACGATAAGCTTGATGAAGCGATTCGTACTGCTCGTTTCATCCGCAATTCTTGCCTGAGATACTGGATGGATAACCGATCCATCGGGCGATACGATCTGAGTGCATATTGTGCTGTTTTGGCGCAAGAATTTGCTTGGGCCTCCAAGCTTAACTCTCAAGCTAGACAAGCTAGTTCTGAAAGAGCCTGGAGCGCAATTGCTAGATTCTTCGATCGCTGCAAAAAAAACCAACCAGGAAAAAAAGGTTATCCAAAATTCAAGAAAGAACAAACCCACGGTTCTGTTGAGTACAAGACAACGGGTTGGAAACTTTCCGATTGTCGCAAATACATTACTTTCACAGATGGTTTTGGTGCGGGTACTTTCCTGATGTGGGGTACTCGCGATTTGCATTTTTATCAATTGAAGCAAATCAAGCGAGTTAGAGTGATTCGTCGCGCTGACGGCTACTACACACAGTTTTGTATCGACTTTAAGCGAGTCGAAACAAGAGAGCCAACATTGAAAACCATCGGTCTTGATGTGGGATTGACTCATTTCTATACCGATAGCGATGGGCAAAGGGTTGAGAATCCAAGACATCTTAGAAAGAGTGAAAAATCACTGAAACGGCTTGCTCGTCGTTTCTCTAAGACTAAAAAAGGCTCTAAAAACCGAGCCAAATTGAGAAATAAACTGGCAAGAAAACACCTCAAAGTAAGTAGGCAGCGTAAAGATTTTGCCGTGAAGTTGGCAAGATGCGTAGTCCAATCTAACGACTTGGTAGCCTATGAGGATTTGAAGGTGCGTAACATGGTTAAAAATCGACATTTGGCTAAATCGATTAGTGATGCAGCTTGGACGACTTTTCGCGGTTGGGTTGAGTATTTTGGTAAAGTTTTTGGTGTAGTAACGGTTGCCGTTCCACCCCACTATACGAGCCAAAATTGCTCGAACTGTGGCAAAGTTGTCAAAAAATCTCTTAGTGTCAGAACTCATGTTTGTCATCATTGCGGGCATACACAAGATCGAGATTGGAACGCTGCCAGAAACATATTAGAAAAGGGATTGCGTACTGCGGGGCACGTAGGAACGTCTAGTCTTAGACTAGAAAACGCCTCTGGAGACATCGACCTCTGTTTGGGTGGGGAAACTCTTTCAAATAAGCCGAGTCGGGGAAAGAGGAAGCCTAAGAAGTGATTCAAAGAATCCCCGTCCCGGATCGGGTGGGGAGAATGTCAACCAAATTTGTAATTGAGGAAACTTTGCCAGCAGAACCGATTCCCCAAATCGAATGGCAGCATTCTCCTACCGCAGAAGCCATGCTAGATAACACTCTCAATTGCATTCCTCAACATGGAGAATGGAAAACTTGGTCAGCTTGGGACTATTTGGAGTTTTTCTTGGACTGGGTTTTGTTCGCATTCGGACATCCAGCTTACAAGATTTTACCCAAAGAACCCGCCGGCTGTGAAGGTGCATCAATGCGCCTTTATCAGATGTTTGACCTGTCAATTCTCATGCTGTATCCTGAAGATTATATGGGCAGACTGCTACCCCAAATCTGCGGAAAGACTGCTCAAAAAAGTTCAGGATTTTATCCGACACCCTTAGCTTTGTGCCAGTTGATATCTAAGTTGGTCAGTGGTGATAAGACAGAGCGAATTTCCAGCTTCAATGAACCTGCGTGCGGTACGGGTGCTTTAATGTTAACACAGTCGAATTACTGTCTGAGCGGTATCGGTCAAGATATAGACCCTACTCTGTTAAAATGCGCTTTGTTTCAGTTTTATATGTTTTCACCTTGGCTGGCTGTTCCGATTTGGTGGTTGGGTAAAACTGATTTGCTCCTTGGCAATACTTTAAGTAGCGATCGACCCCAATCAATAAACGCTGTTTACTGGTATAATGAGTGGTTTGAGCCTGTCGAGTCTCAGGCTAAAAATCATACGGATTGTTCACTCGAACATGAAATAAGTTCAGGAGAAAGCTCAGAAGTTATTGACTTGAATGATCAGACATCAATTCACTCAAATCCATTAGTTCAAGAAGTTGTTAAGGGCAAACGCCGACCCAGAAAGATGACGACATCGCCTCACCAATTTACGCTGTTTAATTTAGACGAGTTCTAGCTCAATACCTACCTATCGAACGATTGTTGTGGTGCAGGTGAAGAGTTGAGTAAATCGCATTTAAGGTTTTTTTCACTGTTAGCAACCAAGCTACCGATATTGCTGGCAAGCTATCACGCATGAGTTCGTATTTCGGAAAGCAACAAGCCGAAGAAAGCGCCGTCAGACACTCAGTTGCGATCGCGACTACACAACCAATTTAGGGTGCATAAACGTCAGAACCACTAATTTATCAATGTCTATGCACCCTAAATGACTCGCTTGCTTTAGGGTGCATAAACGCCAGAACCACTAATTTATCAATGTCTATGCACCCTAAACATCGGTAATTTAGGGTGCATGGATGCCAAAACCATTAATCTATCAATCGCTATGCACCCTAAACACCGGTAATTTAGGGTGCATGAATGCCAAAACCATTAATCTATCAATCGCTATGCACCCTAAACGCCGATAATTTAGGGTGCATGGATGCCAGAACCAGTAATCTATCAATGTCTATGCACCCTAAACGCCGATAATTTAGGGTGCATAAACGTCAGAACCAGTAATCTATCAATCGCTATGCACCCTAAAAACTTAAGGCTTGAGCTTGCCCAGATAGAACGAATGATGCTTGCCGCCTTTACGAAATCTCAAGTAGGCATAAGGGCCGCATCCTTTGATTGTCTTGGATTCGATGTATCCCGTACTACCGCGCGCACCAGTAGCAGCCATTTTTTCTTCTCGTTTTTCTTCCCAGTCTGAGTCGGCTTCCAACTCCGAAAACCTTTTCTCTTCAGCGTCAATTAGCACCTCAATTGCATCGAGAAGGTACTTGAGCTCTTCCAGCTTAAGTTGATAGCAATCCTGCAACACGCTGTGCAGCGTTGCAATTTTCACGGAACAACTGCGCTTTTTGGGCATAACCAGTCAAATTTATGGGGCAAAAGCGATAGCATACTCTGCAAATCTTGAGTCATTGCACCCTAAACTGATAGAGCACAAGCGGGCTAAAGTTTCCACTCAAACCTCGTGTCTTGTACAATTTTTAGTATTGGCATACCGCTTGTTAAAACTGTAGCACAGATATAAGGTCGAGCATGGGACGGAAACAGAGATCGCCTTCAGGCATTGTTTTTCGGGCACGAGTTGCACAACAGACACCAGAAAAACTTGAAAAGATAGCAGCTTCTATGGGTCACTTGTACGGAGGGAAGGGAAAACCCGGTGCCTTACTAGATATGCTGGCATCGGGAGATTTGGTTCTCGTACCAAAAACCGCAACAGATGTCATCAAATCTGTGGCACAGTTTTTAGAAGAAACCGAGCAGCCAACCGTCAAATTGGATCTTTTGCAGAGGGACGGTAGTCAAACAATTCCTGCAGGGTCACAGCAAATCTAGACCAATCTGTTCCTGATCGTGGTAAAGCAGATGTGGCTATAAACTTTTAATCCTATTGTGCGCTCTCGGACTTTTTCTGTGGCGATCGCCACTATTGCTCAGCCTTTTATGCTCTGAGCAATGTATCTTCTTACTCTGTCCAACCTCAATCAAACTGTCCAGCCTAACAAACTACAAAAACCATCTTTAGTTCCCAACTATCTCCAACAACATTTGCAGCTACTTGTCAAGCAAATTTTAATGGGATTACCTGTTGAGCCAATTCTCAATAACTATCCGCAGTTACAGCAGTGGGTTAACGAACTTAAAGAATTATCGCCAACACTATTTTTACCGCAGCGAAAACTGTTTGTTGACATTACACTTCAAGCAAAACTACACCTAAGAAAGCAGGGAGAAACAGTAAAACACCCTTCCCCTTCATTTAAAGTAATACAAGTTCCTGCAAATGTTGGTTTTGTCAAAGAACGACCAAAGCTATTTGAGTGGGCGATTCGGCATCCTGTAATGACTTGGGAAGACCGGATAAAGTTATGGGTAGCTGCTCAATTCTTTAAGATAGAGCCTGAAAAGCTGCAACTAATTGTTTTGGCATTGCATCCAACTCAAAGAGCACAAAAAGTTAAATTTGTCTGGGATACTAAGCAACATCGACAAACCCAAAATTGGTTGCAAACCAAAATTCATTCTCAAACAATCAGTGAATTTATTAGTTTCGGTTATGCTCTAGGGGCAAAACCAGAGTCAATAGCAACTGCTATTAATTTCGATGAAATCGATGAAGTTACGCTTTAACTCGTTCAATGATTAGAAACTGACAATTATGCTAAAGCTAAGGCAAGCCTTGGCGATCGCGTTGAAAGAGAAGCAAGGGTTGGCGTAAGATCGATGCAAGGGCGATCGCGACTATGCTTGCGTTGGCTGTCCTGGGCGGGAGGAATTAGACACCATCGCTCGCCCAAGTGTCCCAGCCAGCACCTAAAGGTTTCGTGTGACCTGTCAAAACCTAATAATTAACCCACGCTCTAAACTAGCCATAGCTTGAGGATTAAATCCAGATAGGCTTGCGATCGCCTTAAGTCAAGTCCCGCATACCTTGTCTATTTTAGTCAAAAGGGAACTCCAGTTTAAAACCTCGCTTAGTACGGCATGGTTACACGAAGTCAACTGAGGCGGGCATATCGGCTCGCCAAAATGGTTCTGACACTTAGCAATGTTTCTCCTCCCTACGACTCTCAAACCAAAGACAGACTAGCAGTATTAAAAATCTTCCCAACAGATGAGGACAATACTAGCTTACAAGTTCAACAATTTAGGAACGAGCTAAAGCTTTCTGTCAAATTTCGGCAGAAAGTTCGCCTCCTACCTTTAATCTGGAGAAAAAAATGATCGCTGGAGTAAAAGCAACCAAACCATCAACCATCCTAATTGTCGAAGACGATCCCATGATGCAATTGGGACTATCACGACTCCTAGCAACAGAACCTCAATTTACTATTGTCGGGCAGGTAGAAGATGGCAATTCAGCAATAGATGTAGCTTCAAAGCTAAAACCAGATATTATCCTCATGGATATTGGCTTACCTGATATTGACGGCATTGCTGCTGCCAGTCAAATAAAAGCATTGCTACCCCATACCCGCATCCTCATGCTAACTTCACACACCAGTGATACAGAAGTATTGGCTTCCTTATCTTGTGGAACAGAGGGTTATTGCATTAAAGGGACTAGCACAGAACAGCTATTAACAGCCATCAATGCTGTCCGAGAAGGTAGCACCTACCTAGACGCTAAAATTGCCACTTGTGTCATTCAAAATCTCAGAAAACCCACAACCAACTGCGAAGAATCCCTGTTTACCGCGCGAGAATTGACGGTATTAAAACTAATGGCAGAGGGCAAAAGCAATAAAGATATCGGTTATCAACTGCACTTAAGCCCTAATACTATCAAAGGTTACATTAAAGCGATTTTCAACAAAATGGAGACTAACGATCGCGTACAAGCTGCGGTTATTGCCCTGCGTAGTGGTCTGGTTTAAACACTGGCAAAGTGAACCAAAAAGTAGTGCCCTTACCTAGCTCACTCTCTACACCAATTTCTCCACCATGCGCCTCGACTATTTGCTTCGAGATGTAAAGCCCTAAGCCAACCCCAGCAGTACGCTTAACACCACTACCTCGCACGTACAATTCAAACAATGAAGCACAATGCTCTGATTTTATTCCCACCCCATTATCTCTCACCGTGCAGCGTAGATAAGAGGCCTCTGGCTCCAGCGATGCACCTAATGTTAACGTAAATCCAATTGGATTGTATTTGAGAGCATTGCCAATCAAATTTTCAAAGACTCGCCTGAGCTGAGCGGAATCGGCATTAACTAAAGGTAAATCAGGAGTAAATTGATAATTGAGGACAACTTGGCGTTTTGCCAACATTAATTCCCACTCTAAGAAAATGCTGCGCGTCAAACTGTAGAGATCCATTGGCTGTAACTCCAAAGGAACACCTACAATATCACCCTGCTGCATTTCAATCAGAGAATTAATCAGTTTGATTTGGCGCGAACAGCTTTGCAGGATACTTTCTAAACTTGACTTATCAATAACAAATTCATTTTCTGCTACCACTTTCTTCGGTTCAACTGACTGCTCTTTGAGGAAACATTGCAAAATAATTGACATTCCTGTAATGGGATTTCGCAAGTCGTGGGAAACAGCGTGCATAAAAACTTTCAAACCCATTTCAGCCTGTTGTCTTTCCTGAATTTCCTGAGCGAGTTGGCTATTTTGTGTAACCAGTTGTTTGTTAGCACAAAGAAGTTGCTGCTGCAATCGGCTCATTTTTAGCTGAGCTTCCACTCGTACCAGCACTTCCATCGGCTCAAAAGGTTTAATAATGTAGTCAGCGCCACCTGTTTCAAACCCTTTTACTTTGTCAAAAATATCATCCAAAGCACTAATAAAAATAATCGGAATTTCTGCCGTATTCTCTTGTGCTTTTAAGTGACGGCAGACTTCATAGCCATCCATCCCTGGCATTTTTACGTCCAACAAAATCAAGTCGGGAGGCTGGAGGCTCACTGCTTTTAACGCTCGCTCTCCACTAATGACCTTCCTGACTTTGTAGCCACTTTCAACCAGCACTTTAGACAGTAAGTGAATGTTGTCACGGCTGTCATCTACAATCAAAATATCAGCTTTTATTTGCATAATTTAAGAGGGGGAGGGGGAAGGGGAAGGGGAAGGGGGGAGAAAGGGAACGGAGGGGATTAGAGGTTTACTTCCTACTCACTTCTTTGTACTTTTGAGAAGGCGAGGGGAAAGGAGAAGGAAGGATAAATTTTCGCTTTTCTTTATTCAATAAAAGCAGGATTTACGCAATTGGTACATTATCCCCAAATAATCAGCTTTTTCTACCCTTCCCCTTCCCCTTCCCCCTCCCCTTCTTTCCCAATCTCAGCATCTAGCAGTTTCTTCCTAAGACTGCTAAAAATTAATGCTTCCGCAGCCAGAGACTTAGAAGAATTGGCAACATTCCTAACCTCCACCTCTCCAGTTGTCACTGGTTCATCGGGGTCATTGGGATGAGGCAGCATTTTTTCAGCAGCTCGAATCCGATTTTCCAATTCCTGATCGATATTAATTAATTGTCCTGTCAATCGGTTAACAGACAGCAAGGCTGCTCTTTGAGACAACTGCGGACAGATATGACTGTCCCAGAGAGCTTCTGACTCTTTAGCTTGCTTTAAGTCTCGTTGTCGAACCGGGATTTTCAAGGGATAGGGAAACAGAGCTTCTGAATCCGAACTGTAAGCCGGTGAAGTGATGACGCACTTGCCTTGAGGAAACCTGAGAATTTCGTCAGGACTAATCAGCGGTTTCTTTTGCAACTGCTCGCTCCAATTGACAGAACGGCTTGTTTGTTGCCCCGTCGAGCTACCTGTAGAGCGATTTTTTACCAGCACTTCCACTTCCCCATACCGCTTAGAATATTTCTCCGCTGTATCAAAATCGCCGGGGTTGAACAAGACATGAGTTGACAAAGCACTTGCGATCGCCGCTCCTTTTTTATCCCCATAGAGATTATAGAGTTGATTGAGGGATTGAATGCCAACAATCGGCACGCCACCAGCCGAACGATATTCGTTAGCCCACTGATCCATTCTATCGAACTTGAGAGACGGAAACTCATCGAGACAGTACACAAATGGGTCAGAACGTACTCGACTCAAATTAGACACTACACATAAGTGAATAGCAGCAGCTAATAGCGGCCCCACTACAGTGCGCCTTTGGTCGTCTAATTTAAAAATAATGCACTTTTTGCCCGACAAAACAATGGGAATTGTACTGTGACCAATAAATGCCCGCAGCAAATCTTTTTGAATAAAACTTGAATAAGTTGCCTCTGCGCTTGCCTTAATACCCGCCACTGTTTTTTCAGCATCTTTTGAACTTAATAACTGTGAAAAACTAGAGGCAATCCACCTGTCCATTTTGAGAGGATGGCCCTCCGGGCGGTGGACAGCATGGTGAATGCGACTAACTAAATCGGGAAGCTGAATAATCGCATAAACAAAAGCTAAATCCGGGTAAGGACTGCCTTTTGCTAACTGCACTAAACCCTTCGCCATTAACTCCCCTGCTTTCTCAAAAAACTCATTACCTTTACTCTCTCCCGGACTTGCATTGCGAGCAATAACTTGCCCAATTTCTGCTGCCATTACTGCATCTTGTGCATCCCTCATAAAATCCAGAGGATTAATAGTACCACTGTAAGCTTCCCCCGGTGCAAACACTTGCACGTCATAGCCGTAGCGCACTGCCAGGGGCGCGTGCAGCTTCATCTGGTCTCCTTTTTTATCGTAAATAATCACAGGAAAGCCTTGCTGAAATGCACTCTCAACCATCCGATCAATCACACTAAAGGTTTTGCCAGAACCCGGAGCACCAATTACTAAAGTACCGCGTTCAGCATGAGGAAACCAAACAGTAGGATTTGCGCCTAATAGCGTTTGTAACTGAGCGCTCAATACCTTTATATTTTTGAACCAATAAGTCGGCGTGCCGCTCCATAAAGTAACGGGTTGCCGCTTTTTTTCTTTCATTTGTTTGAGGGCCAGACCTGTCGCTGCCATCTTTTCAGCCGTACCGCACAACCGACCGGAAGTAACTTTCCCTTTGCCACTTCCAATGATCTTGGAGAAAACAAACAAAGCTAGTAATAAGCCTAGCATTGAAAGTCCTTCTGGATTGATAAATTGACCAATCAAACCCTTAAAGTCTATACCAATAAGCGGGCGTTTAGTGACAGGCTGGGTTTGGACTTGAAGCACTAATTTTGGGTTGTTTTCAGAAAACAATTGAAGATTTTTCATAGGAAGGGGAAGGGGAAGGGGAAGGGGAAGGAAAAACTAGGTTATTGAGGGAGGGGAAAGGAGAAGGGGAAGAAGAAGACTGCGCCGTGAGATATACCGAACGGAAAAACAAGTTATTGTTAGCTTTTATGGCTACTAAGCTGTCATCTACAAACCTGCACTCTGCTGTATCCTTCCTTCCCCTTCCCCTTCTACATTAAAAGAACGGCTATCGCCTCTGAAGGGTTGATAACGACTCAAATAAGTAAATAATGGTCAGAACTAATAACGCCACACCCCAAACAAAGACTAAAATATCAACACCTAAAAGTGCAAAGGAAGCTACTCAAGAAAACACAACTTCTGAAGCATATCAAGTTGACCCAGAACTATTCGGCAGTGGATACAATCAAGCACGCAAACCGTCTTTACCCTACGGTATTGTCATCAATGACAACCCTGCTGGCATCTTAATTCCTACTGACCAACTCATCAAAGCTGAGTGGTACTCCATCCCGTCTGAATCAGACTTAACAACAGTTGAGTTAACTGAAGAAGTGACAGGATTGCTGCTCCAAAAAGTGAAAATTTTGGTATTAGCTTTTATGCCAGAGTACATTCGATACAAGGATATTGAAGAAAATGGTGAATTAGCTGGTGCCTTTGTTGGATTGTATGACGAATACCGTCATAGTTTCAACAAAAAGATGCAGGAAGTCTGTTCAGAACACGCTCTCATTTTCTTAAATTCCCAGAATTTACCATTGCACAAATCCCCCATAGTAGTGCGGTTCAAAAATGTATCTCTTTGGAGCTTTAAGAGTGCTAGAGAAGAGTTTTACCGCAACTTAGAAAGGGCATTTGCTGATTACTTTGAGGTAGAATACAGTGGCAAAAATGACCGATGGCGCTCATTAGGAGTTTTGAATGTTCACTTCCGAGCTATCAAAGAAGGCGAAGGCAAAAATAAATCGTTCTGCTGCAAAACTTACAGCATTACTAAGCCAACTCAGGCGAATTTGCCTAAACTATATCTCGGTAAGCCGAAGCAGAAAAAAGAGGTTTGGAATTTACACAATAGCATTGGTGGCTTTCTTGAAGCTGGAGAAGCTCAATTACCAGCTTTAGCGGCTGATACTGATAACCAACCAGAACGTTCAGCATCCCTTAAAGTTCAGGTGTTGCCTGCTTTAAGTAAAAATTCAGACCACCGTAAAGGTCAAGCGAAAAGTCAATCCAAGCTACCTCGTAAAATAGCACAAGTTGAGTCAGAATTTGATACAGAACTAGAGGAATTGGATGACTTTGAAGAACCGACAGAGGTTCAAATTGAGGTGGATGGAGAAACAGACTTTGATTAAGTTTTGAAGAACCGAGGGAAGGGGAAGGAAAGATAATTTTAGCTTTCCTTTCTTCAATCAATACTTCGGAAAGTTTGGGGAAAATGACTACAAGGGTTAATTGGCTCTTGGTGGTAATTTTTCTCAAACTCTTATCCTGTCGTCGTTGGTAATCAAAAACTGTGCGATACTCTGCACTCCGCATTCCCCTTTTCTATGTCAATTGATAGACAAGCCCATTATAGCAAAACTTCAGCCTGCGTTGGCTTTTTTTTACGAGTTGGTTGACCAGTAAACAGGGCAATTCCACGTCACCTTGTTCGCCTCTTTCAACTTCAAATAAAGCTGTTTTTGGTGCAATATTGGGGTTAAGGTAAGCTGTGAAAATTTCACGCTGAGCCTGACTTTTATCATTAGGGATTAAGTAGCCAACGTAAAGACAGCCCATCTTGCCACACAGCTTGGAATTGTTAAAGTCGTACAAATTCAGTTGACCTTTCTTACCCGTCACTTGTTCGACACGCATAGTGGCGATCGCTTCTTTTGGCTCCACAATACTATGAGATTGTACAATCTCGATCAAGGTTTCTGGGGGAGCAATTCCACTAGCTTTCTCCCAGGATAATTGAGAAAAAGTTGTCTCGCTACTTGCACTACAAGCTGCGGTTCCCAATAGCATTGCTAAGCCAATAAAGATTGTTAAACCAATGCGAAACCAATAGCCAGCCCGATTCAACCAAGCTGGGGGTTGACTGCATTTGACTACCTGTTCATTCAACTCTTGCATATTTTTTTCTATTCAAATGTTAATAAATTCAATGAGTGAGTGTAGTTGCCGCTATTGCTACTGCTAAACCCACAATGGCTCGTAGTAGAAATGATTGTTTCGGGCGTACTGAAAATTCTCCCCTAAAGAATTTTATTGACCCTAAAACCATGCTGATAGTCGCGGCTATTGGCAACCAACGAGTACGCCAAGTCCATGTCTCACCGCCAGAGTGGTTGCTGATCGAACTCGAAATGCAACTGCTATTGTTGCGGTTATAGTTGTAAAGCGTTTTGACTTTTTCTCCGTACTGCTTAAGCGAGTAACCTCCTAAAATGTCCGAGTAGCTGGCATCCACCTTACTGCTAGAACCGCCAAAGTGCTTTTGTGCCACTCGTTCAATTAAGCGATCGCCACTGAATAACTGCCTAGTTTTCGGGTCAATTTCCTGCTGCGTGCCAACTACACTCTCAGCCAGAAAATTTTGCAAAACCCGATCTTGAACCGCTGGGGGAAAGTATTGAAAAAGCTCCTCTGAAGTAGGCTGGGTGCCACTATTAACTTTTTTGAGGAACTCCGCACCCCCAGGTACAGAAGCGATAGCCTCCTGCACATCTTCCCGGTAGCTCATCAATTGATAGCGACCGAATGCCCGCCCGCAGTTGCGATCGCCATCTGCACAGGTAGCGGTACCGATTGCTTCGTAGTCGCCACTACCTGCACTTTCCAAATTGGCGATCGCCTCGGATAAAGCAGCCACATCAACATTGTTAATGTAGGTGGCAGGTTGGACGCAATCTCCCTTTGATTTGGGAATGGCCTTCTTTGTGGGCAGACGGTTTTGTTTAAGCTGAGACGGCTGTTGATTTGAGCCTTTTGGTTGGGAAAGTTTAGGTGAGGATACAGCATCAGTAGGGCGAGAAATACTGTTAGAAGCACCCCCCTCCACTTTGCCAACAAAGATAGGGGAATTTGTTTGGTAGGACAAGAACGGAAATGGGCCAATAATGTAAGGCGATTTCCCACAAGGCAAACTAAACCTGAAGTACAGAGCCGTGTCAACAGTATCGCTGGTTTCTGATGGCTCCATTACTACTACTTTAAACGCATCTCCAAAGGGATGCCGACCCGTTGGTTCCCAACCAGCCAAACAGCCAGAACCGCCTTGCACTTCCTGATATTTACCGCTAATCCACTGCTTCCCTTCCAGTTTTGATGCAAGCTTGCGACCGCTGTTTTCTAAGTCATCAAGTTCAATGTAAGCGCAATCTTTCTCGCACGCTACCGCAAATCCTTCTACGTTAGAACCTGAGATTGTATTAGAGCGCTTACTTTCAGCCGTCCCATAGATCATGTCAATTCGCATCGCAGTTAAACCCAGTTCTCCCACAGGAATTGGGAAACTGCTCAAAGGCACTTGATTGAGTAAGGGAATGTCAGCAATCCGCTCTGATATCCATCCCTCAAACTGTTCTAAATTGACACTTGACAAAGAGGGAATGTCCATTAAAGAAAACCCAGAAAGGTCTATTTGGTTGAGAGAAGCTTCAGCGAACTGGGGAAATTTAGACATAAGTTGACTGAGCGGAAGTTCGCCAGCATTAGAGACATTTATGAGTGGAGTTTGAGAAGCTAAAGATGCAAGAGGGGCAACTTCTTTCAATTTAAAAGAGCTTAAATTCGGCACAATTTGGATGAGCTTCTCTACCTTTTGTCTGCCCAAGAGTGGAAATGCTGCTAGAGAGATATTTTCTAGGTTTGTTCCTCCTGTTGCTAACTGTTCAATGCTTTCAAGAGAAAAGATTTCTGGTTTGAGAGCTTCGCTGATGTCTCCGAGTTGCAAGATTTGGTCAGGAGTGTTGCCTTGTGACCAACTCCGGCCTCCCCAACTAGATGAATTAGAAACTGGTGGTAAGTTGCTAAAAGTAATTTGGCTCCAGTCAGGCAATAAAACTCTTGTAGCAGACTTTTGTTGGTCATTACCAGGAATTTCCCAGATCAGAACTGGTAAGGAATTTAACTCAGAAGCATTAGCAATCCCTGGGAATTCCAGTGCTAGTGCAACAGAAATTAACCCAATTGCTGTAGCTCTTATTAAGAGCCAAATTAACTTATTCAGGTCAAAGCGAACATTATTTAGCACTTTCATAGCATTGGCAGTTCCAATAAGTAGAGCGGTTTTCAGTTGCCTGATAACAGGGTAGTTGCTAATTGCTAATTGCTAATTAAAAGCAGTACCTACCCAATTGAAAACTGCTATAAGTGGGAAGGTTGGGTTGCCTATGTTATGAGTGTCATAAAGCTGCCCTTCCCACTCCCAACTGTTAAATTTCTAGCTCTAACTGTGGATTGGGATGAGATGCTGTGTCTGTCCAAGCATGATCGGCTAGATTAGACTCGTCGTAAACATTTTCTTGATAGCCGTCTTCAAAATTACCTTGTTGAGATTTCTGAGGTAGTGAATAGCCGGCTGATTCATAGCCCTCTGACTGGTAGCCAGAAGTGTTGTAGCTTGATGTGGATTCGTCTGAGTAATTAGGGTTCATAACAATACATGAAACTAGAAAACACTTCTAGCCTAAATTAACGATAAAACTAATGCCATCACCACAATCGACAATCTTTAATACCTCAACTGGATCGATCCTAATGGAGGGGGATAGGTTTAACTGTAAACAACAACCTTCTTTAGCAATAGCTTGCTGTCGATTGCGGTTGCCAACAAACTATTAACTACTCCTGGGATTATGAATTCTTTACCTATCCATCCTCCAAACCTGTACAAAAAACTATTAACTAATCCACCTTATTCGTGGTTTCCCTCATCAGAGTTTGTTTTAGAAGAAATGTTAAAATATGCTCAAGTCACTCCTGGTATTGTAGCCTTAGATCCGACAGCCGGAGAAGGCGCTGTTGCTAGAAAATTGCAAAAAGCTGGAGCCGTTGTCGATGTCATTGAAATTAATCCTTTGCTGCAACAAATTTTATTTCAGCAAGGATTTAATTTAGTTGGCTCAGATTTTATGAAAGCTGAACCTCAGCGCCTCTATCCACTATTAGTAGCCAATCCTCCTTTTTCATTTAGTCCCTTAGAAAGAGGAGTTGACTTAACAATTATCAGACGAGCTTTCGATCTATTTCTCGCACCCGGTGGGCGATTGGTTTCAGTTGTCAGCGCTTCTCACAAAGAACATCAGAAGCGGCAAGATCAGAGGTTTTAACCAGCTCGTGGAAAGCGATTTGCGGTTTTAACCGCCTTGAATCTTTCTTAATTTTTAATATTTATTAGGGTGTGTAGAGGTGATAATAGTAACAGGAGGTAAAAAATAAATGTTATTAAGTTACAAGTACAAGTTACGCCCAAACAATCAACAGTCAACCAAGTTATCTGGTTGGCTAGATATGTTACGTGCAGCTTACAACTGGAACTTACGAGACAGAATAGATGGCTGGCATCAGCAATTTCTTTGGGGTGATTATTGCGATTTTAAAACAAGGGTTGAAGTGACACCGTTTACCTGTAGTTTAGTGAAAGGAACTCAACTTGAAAACCCTTGGAAAGATGGCGGCGGCAAAGCCAAGAAAGAAGGCGATAAAAACAAATCGCCAAAAAGGTCAGCATCATTAATGCAAGACGCTAACTTAATCAACCTTAAAACCAGTCGCCCCTGGTATCAAGGCATTGATTGCGATGTTTTGCAATCAATTCCCGCTAGAGTTAACGAAGCATTTAATAAGTTCTTTAAAGGTGCTGGTTTCCCTAAGTTTAAGCGCCGCCATGATTTCAAGTCGTTTGCATACAAGCCTGGAAGGGTGAAAATTAAGGGTGGTAAAATTTACTTACCCAAAATTGGATGGATGCGTTTCTTTAACTCGCGTACTATCCCAGAAGGTTTTGACATTAGAACGGTGACAATTAAACAGAAAGCAGACGGCTGGTATGTTTCCGTAAGGATAGAAGACAAAAATATACCGGACTTTCCAGTAATTCCAGACAGTGAAATTAAATCAATCATTGGCTGTGACATGGGATTGATCAAACTGGTTTATTTGTCTAATGACGATACAATTAACAACCCAAAATTTTCTACTAACAAGCATACTAAACGCCTGACGAGAGTTAGGCAGAGACGAGTTAGTAGGAAACAAAAGGGTAGCAAAAAACGCAGTAAAGCTCAAAACAAAGTAACAGCGTTGCATCATAAGATTCAGCAAAAACGTGAAGTTTATCAATGGCGGGTAGCTAACAAGATTGTAAGTTTAGCTGATGCTGTGGCAGTTGAAGACTTGCAAGTTAAAAATATGATGAAGCGGTGTAAGCCCGTCAAGTCGGCAACTGGTAGGTTTTTACCAAATAATCAGGCTGCTAAACGTGGTTTAAATAGTTCTATAGCTGATGCAAGTTGGTATAGCTTAACTCAAAAGCTTGAGTATCTGGCGGCGAAGTCAGGAAAAAGATTGTATAGAGTTAATCCTCAATATACCAGTCAAACTTGCAGTAAATGTAAGAACATCGATCAAGAAAGTCGCAATGGTGAGAAGTTTATTTGTACCAACTGCGGACATATAGATGATGCTAATTTACAAGCTGCGAGAAATGTCAGAACTAAAGCAATAGATTCCTACAGGTTAACTATTGTATGAAAAACTAGAATTAGACCGAAAATGGTACGGGTGGACTACTCGAAACCAGGGTAGTGCCCTGAAGGAAAGGATCGAGAGAATAAAACTGAATTCAAAGAAAAGTAGGCATTTAGAGTTGTAAACTAGCATTGTAATGATGTACGAAGC
>JAYUGZ010000188.1:0-13533 GCA_043767465.1 Cyanobacteriota bacterium | reverse complement strand
CGGTAGCCGGATTCCAAGTAATAATTTCTAAATTGAGATTTAATTCAATAATTGCGATCGGCGTTTGCTGCAATAAAAATGAGATTCTTTGCTGCGATTCTAGCAGTTTTTCGGCGGCTAATTTGCGGTCTGTGAAGTCATTAGCCGTGCCCAGAATTTGTTTCGGTTTACCGTCATTTGTTCTGAGAAATACTGTGTCCCAACTGTGCATCCACCGCCATTCGCCGTTTTTGTGCCTCATCCGGTATTGACATTCAATCACATCGCCGTCTTTGGCTCGCTCCACTTTTTGGACGCTTTCCAAAAACTCTGGCAAATCGTCGGGGTTGAGCAGCGTTGACATCATTGCTGTACCCATATCTTGTATTTCTCGGGCGGTGTAGCCGAGCATCACCGCAATTTGTCGGTTGGCGTAAACATTCCGCTGTTCAATTACATCGTAAACGTACAATAAATTGGGATTGGAATCGGCGATCGCCTGAATGAAGTGCTGGCTTTCTCGGAGTGCCGATTCTGCTTGTTTGCGATCGCTAATATCTCGCGCTACCATAATCACTGATTCTGGAGAAAGCGGAGAAACTTTAGCATCTAGCCAAACTTCACGATCTCCGACTATATAGCTATATTCAACATTGATGCTTTGCTTTGTTTTGAGAACTTGTTGGATGGTATTTAAAACCAAATTTGCTACAGATTCCGGCAAGACTTGATGGGCGGTTCTGTTAATCATTTCGCTCGCAGGTTTGGCAAAATTAGTCGCTGATGTCGGGGCGATTTTTATGCAGCGCCCTTCGGCATTTCTCACTAAAACTATGTCAGTCATGGCGGCAAAAATCGCCCGCAATTCTGCTTCAGATTCTTGCAGAGCTTGTTCGGCGCGGATGCGGGTGCGAACTTCTGCTTGTAACTGTTTATTTTGTCGATCGAGCTGCTCCAGCCGGTTTTTTTCTCCATCGATCAATTTAGCTTGAGCCAGCGCGATCCCTAGTTGAGCCGCCACAGCTTCTAATAAGTCGATTTCATCTTTCGTCCATTCGCGGTAGCGATCGCACTGGTGCAAGCAGATAGCGCCATTTGCCCTGCCTTGGTAGGAAGTGCGAATTGCCAGCATCGATTTCACCCCAACCCGGCGACAAATCGGTTGAACAGCTTGCAAAAGAGGGTCTAAGTAAACATTATCGGAGGCGATCGCCACATCTTGGATCATCATTTGTACGACGTGAGGATTGCCCCAAATGGGAATGGGTACATGGCGAATCGATGCGCAGTCGGGTTCTAGATACTCAGCCGCCAGAGGAAGATCGACTTGGGGAGTAGTAACATAAGTATGAATCAAACAGCGATTGGCGCAAAATGCCTGACCGATTTGAGTTGCGGCGATTTGAAAGATTTGTTCGGGCTGCAAGCTCGATCGAATTTGTTGAGTTATTTTTGCAATCAGCAATTCTCGCTGAACTTGCCGTTCTAAAGCAGCTTTAGCTCTGGCGGTTTCTATTTCTGCCTGCTTGCGATCGCTAATATCAAAAAGTACACCATACCAAACAATATCGCCATTATCGCGCATTTCTGGTCGAGAATTAGATTGCAGCCATTTGAGTTTCCCCGACGGCGTAACAATCCGCCATTCAAACGCAAACGGCTCTAAATTTCGAGCGCTAGCATCAATTTTTTCCCCCAAATCTTTTCGGTCATCTGGATGATGTTGCTCGAAGCACCAGTCAGGATTTTTTATGATATCCTCACTCTCTAATTCGTAAATTTCCCGACAAGAATAACTGATATATTCAAACTTAAAACTTCCCGCAGAGTTCTGGACAAATTGATAAATAACTCCCGGAATATTCACCGCCAATTTCTGCAACCGCGCTTTGCTTTCCCGGAGGGCTTGTTCTGTCTGCTTGCGAAACTCTACCTCTCGTTGCAGTTGGGCATTCTGCTGTTTTAATTGTTTAGATAGCTGTTGTATAGTCAATTGACTTTCGATTCGCAATAAAAATTCTTGCACTTGAAAAGGCCTAGAAATGTAGTCAACACCGCCGACTTCAAAAGCTTTAATTTTGTAAAAAATTTCATTGAAAACGCTTAAGAAAATCACTGGAATTTCGCAAGTGTTTTCGTTAGCTTTCAGTCTTTCGCAGACTTCATAGCCGTTCATCTTGGGCATAACAATATCTAGCAAAATCAAGTCGGGGAGAACACTAAATTTAGCATTTATCGCCATTTCTCCCGAAATTGCCCGCTGAACTTTATACCCCTCTTTCGTCAATATATTTGATATAAACCGGAGGTTGTTGGGCTGGTCATCAATAATTAAGATCTGAATATTTTCTTTCTCGATCGCCATTTTTTCTATTACCATTTTCAGTTTTTCCTGGTTAGCAGTCGAGCCAATTAATCGTTTAATCAATCGATAAAAGTTATGATACCTAAGGTTTCACGCCAATATTTCAAACTCAGTAAACAGAGGATTTATTTAGAGATTTGCTCATCCACTAATGCATAATTGATTAGTTAATTGTTTGGGCTACTAATCTTAAATCTACAACTCAAATCAACCGCATTTTTGCCATATTCTTTTCCATAAAAAGCCTTATTAGCTAACACCATTAACTAGGAATAAAAAAACATTAGTCAGGCTTTCCAGACCTTCAGAACCGGGTTTGTTAATACACTTTACCCAAAAAATGCAATTGCAAGCAAACTCCCAACCCGCGAAACACTAAGTCATTCCCAATTCTTTAATCCGCAATCGAACATCAGAAATGGTATAACTTTGTTCCGTGGCTGCGACGAAGTATTTTCGTACAACCCCGTTGAGGCTAGAAAAACTGTTTTTCTAGTTGACTTTAGGGTTAAAAGTCGCAGGAAAATGGCCAAGCTTCTTGACATTTTGCTGCCACCTTCCAAGGGTTTTAGCAAAAACACAGATCTAGATGCACACCCGGAAGCAAATACAAGGTTTTTTTTAGTCTTCCCCCGGCCTGCAACCTATCTATTGCTGTGAAAAAGCCAAGTTTCGACGCACCGCGCTTCATTCGGTTGACAGTTGACAGTTGACCGCTCGACAGCACTTGACAATCATAAGTCCGAGGATTGAAGCAATGAATAGTCTGCTTTTAATTTCTCCTTCAAAGGGTTCCGGCTTTAAACCAATTCTTTCTGGTAACTAAGAGTATACATCGACTCGCCCGCACCCAAGCTCTGCCCTATCAACTCTTTTCCCGGTTTTTTATGCCAGCAATTCCTTGAGTTTAGCAATATTTTCAGTGCTGAGGGAGATTTTAATTTCAAGTTCTCGGTCAGCCTCCCATAGCAGCAGCATATTATCTTCCCCCAAAGAAATTTCTGGATTGTTTAATTCAAGTGTTTGATATTTAACTTCGGGAATTCCTATGCGAATTACCAGTTCTGATTCTAACTGAGGATAGATGTACAATTGCTGTTGCAGGTTGTCTAATTCTAGCTTTTGAACTGTGTTGTTACGTTGGACAGGAGAAGCCGGTGTGTACCAATACAGAGTATCCTCGCGAATTTCGGGATTGACTATCACAAATGTTTCGTCAAAACGCTGGGGGTGCCAGTGAATTTCGCTGAGACCGCCGATTTGCGGAATCAGTCGCTCTACCCAGCTAATTTCTTTGCCGTTGAGGTTTCCCCACCACTGACTGATACGATCTAGGTAGTCAGAATTTTCCGGGTTGTTGCTGCCGGACTGCCAGACTGTTTTTAGTTGCATATACAGGTTCTCCAGCGAATTTAAATCTGAAATAGTAGGCTGTCAATTGGAGATTCAATCGTTCTACAATCATCTTAATGGACTTACCAATTATCTACCACGAAGATTACGTTGCACCCCTGCCGCCGGATCACCGCTTCCCGATGGCAAAGTTCCGGATGCTTTACGAAATGTTGCTCGCGGACGGGGTAGCAGATAAATCGCAATTTCACGCTCCAGAACTTCCCCCTCCACAATGGATTGAATTAGTCCACGACCGCGACTACGTTCAAGCTTACTGCAACGGGACGCTCGATGCCAAAGCTCAGCGGCGAATTGGTTTGCCTTGGAGTCTGGCCCTGGCTAACCGCACTTGTACTGCGGTTGCAGGGACGGTACTAACTGCCAAGCTCGCTTTAGAGTGCGGTTTGGCTTGCAATACAGCAGGCGGAACTCATCACGCCTTCCCTGCTTTTGGCTCGGGTTTTTGTATTTTTAATGATTTGGCGATCGCCTCTCGCGTCTTGCAAAAAATCGGTTTAGTTCGCAAAGTTTTAATTGTCGATTTAGACGTGCACCAAGGAGACGGAACCGCCGTAATTTTCCAAGATGACAGCAGCGTTTTTACTTTTTCGATGCACTGCGAAGTCAATTTTCCTGGCACTAAACAAAATAGCGATCTAGATGTACCTTTGCCTGTCGGTATGGAGGACGACGAATATTTACAAACCCTGGATAAATTTTTACCAGATTTGCTGTCAAATGTCAAGCCAGATTTGGTTTTGTACGATGCAGGAGTAGACCCTCACCATGGCGACAAACTGGGAAAATTAGCTTTAACTGATACGGGCTTATTTCGTCGGGAAATGCAAGTTTTGACGGCGTGTTTGGCTGGCGGATATCCCGTTGCCTGCGTGATTGGGGGCGGCTATTGTGACGATACCAATGGGTTAGTTTACCGACATTCGCTGCTACACCGAGCCGCAAGTCAAGCATACAGACAATATCGACTTTGATTCAGAGCAGCGAGATTTTAGATTGACTTAAAGATTTATTTAATAACCTGTTGTGGATTTAAATTGTCTATTCCCAGAGCAGAACAAACATCCTCTCTCCATGGGACATTCTACCCGTTCCCCTCTCGATCGCCACACACAATCTAGATACCCAACAGCTTGCCAATTTTCTACACTCATGCCTGAATAATCCTAGGGTGCCCTGCATTCTTTAATCTTTTGTATCAAGTTTTGCACCACACAAACAGCATCGAATAAACATACTCAAGCATTATCTAATAGCAAGAATATTGAGAAATGTTATAATCTTTATTTACCCACAATCTAGCGAAATATTTGTATCAATCAATACAAAAGATGTCGCTAGATTGTGATTTAGATAGCATTTAATCGGAGTAAATTCCATGACATCCACCTCCTTAAACACCAGAGAAATTGGGGCCATAGAACCACGTTTAATGCCGATCGAGCAACGCTACTTGCTCGTCCTCAACATCAAATCTTCCTGCGACTCCAAAGGCAGCAGATATCTCGATCAATTGTGGGCAAAAGATTTAATCGAACACTTCAAATATTTGAAAAATTTCACCCTAGCAGCTCCCGCACAACCAGAAGCACCGCCAAAAAACACAATCGACGTGGAGAATGAACCATCATTTGCCGGTGCTAAATTTGTTGACCTGCCCTCGCCCAATAGCTACGGTAAGGCAATATTGCTGCTGCCGGCGACGATTGCCCAACTTTGGGGCGCGATCGCCTCTTCAGATCTCGTACACAGCGGCGTAGCAGGCTGGCCGATTCCGATGGCGTGGCTAGTGACGCCAATAGCCCTGCTCCAGCGCAAACCATACCTGATCGTAGTCGAGTCCGCACCTTGGCGCCTGCAACCGGGCAATGCTGCCAGCATTAAAGCCAAAATTCTGGCTAACCTATCCGAAACATTAAATCGCTGGTGCGTCAACAGCGCCGACTTGACAATTTTTACACAGTCACAATACCAGCAGAGTTTATTAACCAAACGGCACAAACCAAGTTACATAATTAATGCTTCCTGGATCGATGAAGCAAATATTATTTCCGACGACGACGCGACCAAAATATGGCACGAAAAACTTTCTGCCTCACCCAAACAACTAAAAATATTATTTGCGGGCAGATTGCATCCCGATAAAGGCGTGTTAGTTCTGCTAGAAGCGATGAAAATCTTGGCAGCCCAAAACATTGCCGTCAAGCTGGACATCCTCGGCGAAGGCGAACTGTTAAGCAACTGCCAAGCAGCCAGCAAAGAGCTGCAAAAATCGGCACAGATCGAACTTTTGGGAACTCTTCCTTACGGCCCAGAGTTATTCGGGCGGCTGCAACAATATCATGCTCTTGTGGTGCCCAGCCTCTCAGACGAACAGCCCAGAGTCGTATATGATGCTTATTCTCAGGCCGTACCGGTACTGGCAAACAACACGGCCGGACTCCGGGACTGCATCGAAAACGGCATCACAGGCTCGATCGCCAATTGCGACAACCCCGCTGCTTTAGCAAACTTGCTCAAACAGTCGGGAGAAAACTTGAATTTACTGCAAAATATGGGCATGGCAGCTCTGAAAAAGGCTCGCAGCCTGACTCACCAAGAAATGCACCGCCAGCGGTGGCAGCTTTTGTTAAAAATGTTGGATCGATCGCCAAAGTAGGCGATTCCTGCCGGAACGGGCGATCGATCGATCTTGCCATAGCGGCACAACTTGAGCTAAAAAGTTGTTAAACCAACAACTGCACTTATGTCCAACGCCAGCGAGCCCAATCACCCGTATCCACTGCTGGTTGTCATTGTTAACTACCGAACCGCTAGTTTGACAATTGACTGCTTGCGCTCTCTAGTTAGCGAAGTGCAATCCCTGCCAGGTACGCGGGTTGCAGTTGGCGACAACGCATCCGGCGACAATTCTACCGAAGAAATACCCGCCGCCATAGCCGCATTCGGCTGGAGCGATTGGGCATCCTTCGTGCCCCTAGAGCGCAATGGCGGATTTGCCTTCGGCAACAACGCCCTGATCCGTCCCGCCCTAGAATCCAGCAATTCTCCCCCTTACATCCTGCTGCTCAACCCAGACACTGTAGTTCACCCCGGAGCTCTGAAAGCACTGGTGAACTTCATGGACTCCCACCCCGAAGCAGGCATTGCCGGCAGCCGCTTGGAAGATCCAGACGGTACTCCCCAGCAGTCAGCGTTTCGGTTTCACACCCTAGCCAGCGAGTTCGATTTCGGCTGGCGGCTCGGGTTTGTATCAAAACTGCTAGCAAGGTGGGCAGTAGCCCCTCCAGTCCCTCAAGAAACTTGCCAAACAGACTGGGTAGCAGGAGCTTCCGCGATCGTCCGCCGTGAAGTATTTGAGGCAGTTGGCTTGCTGGACGAAGTATATTTCATGTATTACGAAGAAATGGACTTTTGCCTGCAAGCTAACAGAGCTGGCTGGAGTTGCTGGTACGTACCAGAAAGCCGAGTCGTCCACCTCGTCGGGCAAAGTTCCGGCGTCAATAACTTTCAACCTCGGACTAAGCGACTGCCGCAATATTGGTACGATTCCCGGCGCCGGTACTTTGTCAAAAACTACGGTTGGTTGTACACAGCATTAGCCGATTTATTCTGGGCTTCCGGTTTTGTTTTTTGGAGAATGCGACGGGTTGTTCAGCGCAAGCCGGATACCGATCCGCCCAAGATGCTGAGCGATTTCATGTCCAACAGCGTATTTTTCAAAGGAGGCTAACTGCCTGACTCGGGGAAATTGAGGATAGAAAATTTAAAATTTGACAGTCTGAGAATGTGCGCCAGCTTTTTTCACGCTCGTTTTTAAACTTTCCGTTCTCAATTTTAAATTCACGCGGCGCACCAACTGCGAGGGAGGCTAGAAAAATATGCGAGTTAAAAAAATACAAATTTGAGGACACAATACAGCAAAATTCGTAGATGATGTTAATGAACAGTGAAGCAGAAAAAAGCACTGTACTATCTGGTTGCTCCATGCCAATAGCAGCATCCAAAATGTTTACCTACCCCACGCGATAGGCGAATGCGTGGAAACCAGACATCAGGGAAATTAACTCGCCGGGATAGTTGTTAAAAAGACCAGAATCGGAATAAATTATGGTAGCGCAGCCGGAACTCACAGAAACTGTTAATCAAATAGAAACCCCAGAATTGGGACTTTGGCAACAAATCAAAGAAGACTGGATTGCTCACGGACGCGACTGGACAAAACCGGGATTTCGGGCCGTAGCCGTTCAAAGGTTCGGCGTCTGGAGGATGCAGGTAGAACCAAAACTGTTCCGGGCTCCGTTGAGCATTCTGTATCGATCGCTCTACCGCAAAATCCGCAATACTTACGGCATAGACTTGCCCTTCACCGTTAAACTCGGCCGCCGGGTCGTTATTGAACACGAAGGCTGTATCGTCATTCACGGCTACTGTATCATTGGGGACGACTGCATCATCCGCCAAGGCGTAACCTTAGGAAATCGATACTTGGATCGCCCTTTAGACGCGCCGAAATTGGGAACGCGAGTCAACGTCGGCGCAGGTGCTAAACTTCTCGGCGGTATCAGCTTGGGAGACGGCGCGAATATCGGTGCTAACGCTGTTGTCTTGTCAGATGTGCCGGCGGGTCAAACAGCAGTCGGCATCCCCGCCAAGATTCTGAAATCTACCAAAGAACGCGAAAATGATTAGATCGATTTTTCCGAAAATCCTCCGCCATTTTGCGATGCGTTAGGGGATATTCCAGATGTTGCGACATCAAATTCTGCGGCCCGGTAGTCCCGCAGAATCAACCGAAATTCTCCGGCGCCACGGCAACCTGTACTAGAAATTCCACGCACCCACAGCTTGCAGTAGCGATTTCTGGGGGCGCTCACAGGCATCATCAACAATTGATTTTTCCGGCTTTCTGCCGCAGTTGATGCGCTTCCCCAAAATGGTTTTCCCAGCAGCTTCGCTTTCCTAAAGATTTCGATTGAAATGTAGGTTAATCAGTAAATTGCACAATCAGCTACCAGTTGTTGAACACGCTCAGACAGGAACGGGAGCATCTCATTTTTGTAAAAAGCATTTTTTTCTAGTAGTGCCGTCCCCGCTCGCGAGTTATACAAGACGCGAGCGGGGACAGCACTATAAAAGCAACAATGAGATGCTCAGACAGGAACTCGCTCGGATGGATTGTATAAAGATATTGTGAAGTTAGCTAAACTGTTACTAAAATATTAAAAGAACAGCTCGCAAGTCTAATTTAAGAGGTAAACTTTGAAACAAGTTGGATTGGTTGCGATCGGGCGGAATGAAGGCGATCGGCTCCGAGCGTGCTTGCAGTCAGCGCTCGTCCAAGAAGCTGTGGTGGTTTATGTCGATTCCGGCTCCACAGACGGCAGCTTGGAACTAGCCCGATCGCTCGGAGCCGATACAGTAGAACTAGACCTATCTATCCCATTTACCGCAGCACGCGCCAGAAATGAAGGATTTGCCCGCCTGCGGCAATTAGCTCCGGACATCGAATTTGTTCAATTCGTAGACGGCGACTGCTCCATAGTTGGCGGCTGGCTCCTGAAAGCCCACCAAGAACTCGCAGCCAGACCAGAATTAGCCACAGTCTGCGGACGCCGGCGCGAAAAATTCCCCGAAGCCACAGCATACAACCGACTCTGCGATCTGGAGTGGGACACGCCAGTGGGCGACGCCAAAGCCTGCGGGGGCGACTCCATGATGCGAGTCAAAGCATTCGAGCAAGTCGGCGGTTTCAACCCCGCACTCATCGCCGGCGAAGAACCGGAACTGTGCGTGAGGCTGCGCCAAAATCGCTGGAAAATCGAGCGCTTAGATGCAGAAATGACCATGCACGACGCCCAAATGACTCGTTTTGACCAGTGGTGGAAGCGCTCTCAAAGAGCGGGTCACGCCTACGCCGAAGGTTCCTGGCTGCACGGGAACACCCCTGAGCGCCACTGGGTGAAGGACACCATCAGTATTTGGTTCTGGGGAGGCGTTTGGCCGGTGCTAGCATTAAGTACGGCGTGGTTCACCCACGGGTGGAGCCTCTGGTTGCTCGCAGTCTACCCCATCCAGACTTACCGAATTTACAGCCGGATGCAGCAGCAGCGGAATTTGCCAGCCCAGGATGCTGCACTTTATGCTATATCTTGCGCGATCGGCAGATTTCCTCAGTTGCAAGGTCAGATTCAGTTCCACCAGCGCAGGTTGCTGGGACAGCGCAGCAGCTTGATTGAATACAAAACCTCAAACCAATCAATTGAGCAAGTTAGAATCAGTGCTAAGTCTACTAAGTAGGTCAGCCGCTCTCAACTTAAACTTGTTGTTTCTGCAACTTCTCCCCTGTACTTCGGAGCCGCGTGTCGGTAGAGAGGCGGTTTTTCCCCCAACCTTTACACCAACACGCGACTAAAAAAAACCGCGATCGAGTAATTGATTGAAAACTCAACTTACAAATAGTTCGCGATCGCACGGGTAGCGAGAAACCGGGGTTTTTAACCCAAATATTTGCTTAAAACCTTCAATTTCGATTAAAAAACCCGGTTTTTTTGCCATAAATGCGTCCAGGACTGACAAATATAGATAGAGCGATAAACAAAGGCATCCACCCATGAACAACCAAAAATTAAAAGTTTTATTAATTGTAGAGCAATGCAACCCCGAGGCGGCATCGGTACCTTTGGTAGGTTACAAATTTTACCAAGGAATTAGCAAATTGGCAGATGTAACTCTGGTTACCCACGAAAGAAATAAAGATCCCCTGTCAAAGTTAAAAGAACACACAAATATTACTTATATAGCAGAAAGTGAACTGAGCAAAAAATACTTCCCCCTAGTGGTAGAGCGCCTGACAATGAGAGGCAAAAATAACTGGCCTTTAGCTAATGTTTTAGGTTATCCAGTTTATGCAGAATTCAATCAGAGAGTTTATGAAACTTTCAAAGATCGAATTAAGAGAGGAGATTATGATTTAGTTCATGCGATAACTCCCATGCAGCCGCGGTTCCCTTTCAAAGTGGTTAAAGCTTGCGATCGCACTCCAGTAATCATCGGCCCAGTGAATGGCGGCGTTCCTTTTCCCGCAGGGTTTGAAGAAATAGCCAAACAAGAATTTGCTTACCTAAACTTTTTCCGAGCGGTGGGTCGAGCATTAATACCGGGCTACGTGGAAACTTATAAAAAAGCTGATAAAATCTTAGCAGGTTCAACATATACTTTGAATCTAGTCAAAGATATGTTTGGCCTTCCCGACAGTCGCATTGAACTGTTTTATGAAAACGGTATTGCCAGTAGTTTTTTAACAGAAACCAAAAAAGTAAAAAATGGGAGCCAGATCGAATTACTGTTTGTGGCTCGGTTAGTTCCCTACAAATGTGCGGACATTCTCATAGAAGCAGTGAGTAGATTAGAGCCCAGCGTTAAAGAGAAAGTCCACTTAACCATAGTAGGTGACGGGCAAGAAAGAAACTCTTTAGAAAACCAAGTACGAGAACTTAAGTTAGGAGAAAAAGTTAAGTTTGCGGGTTGGGTGGGTCAAGAAGAAACAGTAGAATATTACAGGCAGGCGGATATTTTTTGCTTTCCTTCGATCAGGGAGTTTGGTGGCGCAGTGGTTATGGAAGCGATGGCTTGCGGTCTCCCTTGCATTGTTCCCAACAACGGCGGTATCGGGGAATATGTAACTGAAGAAACAGGTTTTAAAATCGAGCCAAAATCTAGAGAGTATCTCACTCAAGAATTAACGAACAAAATAACTATTCTAGTCGAAGACGATAAGTTGCGGGAAAGTATGTCAGCTAAGGCGATCGAAAAAGCCCGAGAATTTGAATGGGATAGCAAGGCTGAAAAGATGATAGAAATTTATGCAAAAATGATTACCCAAAAAGCAGCTTCTTAGTCTAAGATAGTATGTTGCTCCTGTTGGGAGGACAACAAGTTATGCGAGTTTTAATTGTTGCTCAAAATGCCTCAACTCAATTCGGCGGCGAGGGCTTGCTGCGGCTGAACTACTTCCGGATACTTCGATCGCGCAACATAGAGACTTGGTTAGTAGTGCACGCGCGCACTCAGCCCGAACTTGCAGCGCTGTTTCGATCCGAGGGCGCTCGAATGCACTTTGTACCGGACACTTGGGTACACAGGCTGCTCAGCTTTTGCGGGGGATTTTTGCCTCCCAGGTTAGGTGCACCTACTTTAGGCTTGCTCAATCACCTCTACACCCAAGTGCTACAGCGGCGCATTGTGCGGTGGCTGGTGCGCGAACACCAGATTGATGTTGTACACGAGCCGACACCAGTCTCGGCAAAATTTCCTTCGCTGATGTTCTGATTGGGGGCGCCCGTAGCGATCGGGCCGCTGAACACGGCGCTGAAATTTCCTCCGGCATTTCGACGATCGCGCCAAAATCCGACCATTGATATTTTAATCGCGATCGGTCACCAGTTTGTCGATTTATTCAACCGTCTTTTTCCCGGTAAAATCAAAGCCGAGACGCTGTTGGTGGCAAACGATCGCACTAAGCAAGCACTTCGGGCCGGGGTGCAGGGTAACATCATTGAACTGGTGGAAAACGGTGTGGATTTCTCGGTGTGGCGATCGGAATCTACCCCATCAAAGGAGCCAAATCAACAAGTTCATTTTGTTTACTTGGGGCGGCTGGAAGACTGGAAAGCGGTAGACTTGCTGCTAGAAGCCTTCGCCACCGTCGCCGCTCAAACTGATGCAGTTTTGGAAATCATCGGCGATGGAGATATCCGAGGGGAACTCGAAGCTCAAACAGCTAGTTTAGGTATCGAAAGCAACGTTGTATTTAGCGGCTGGTTGTCTCAGGAGCAGTGCGCTCTCAAAATGCAGCAAGCCGATGCCATGGTGTACCCCAGCTTGCGGGAATGTGGCGGGGCGGTGGTGATGGAGGCAATGGCAGTCGGCTTGCCGATTGTAGCAACGAACTGGGGCGGCCCAGCCGATTATGTCGATTCCACTTGCGGTATTTTGGTAGAAGCAGTTTCTAAAGAAGGCTTTATCAAGGGAATGAGTGACGCTATGCTCAAGCTAGGTCAGTCCCCGGAGCTGCGGCAAAGTATGGGTACCGCTGGACGGGAGCGGGTTCGGCAGCAGTTTGACTGGGAGCGCAAAGTCGATCGCATGATCGAAATTTATCAACAAACGATCGACACTTCGCAAAAGCATTAACTAATCAAGCACTAAAGCAGCAGCTCTCAACTAGAGAGCTGCTGCTTGGGGTTGCTAAAAAAGTGTGTGGCTAAAAAACCCCACTCTAGATCCTAGCGGGCTAAAAACGGGTTAACCAGTATTCGGTTAACCCGCCAGCTTAGAAACACGCAGAGCTATTAGTTTTGGACGACCAACTTGACGTTGGCGTTTTGCAAACCGCGCTGCTTGACTGCTGCCAAGGTCTTGTTAACTGCGTACTTCTGGTTGATGGAGTTAATTAACTCAGTTTGATTGTGCTTTTTGGCGACGCCCCACAGGTCGGCAATCAAGTCAAAGGAGCCGTCGCTATTGCGAGACCAACCCAGGTCATATTCGCCTTCCAGAATCGCCACGATGTCGGAGCGAACGCGCTGGCCGTTATAGCCGCGAACATCAGCTTCGGACTTGACTGAAATGCCCAAGTCGCGCAGGGAAGCTTTCAGGATTTCGGCATCAGTGACTTTGGTACGCAGAGTGCTAAAGTGAGACATTGGATTTCCTCCTAATAAAACTGAGAGAGAAACAACAACGGTCTGGATTTAACGGTGCCGCTGGGCGGC
>JAYUGZ010000187.1:0-13572 GCA_043767465.1 Cyanobacteriota bacterium | reverse complement strand
ATCGCAATTGCATAACGCATTATTTAGTCTCGAATTTAGAGTAGATTAGGATTTACGTACTGACCAAAGAAACCGGGTTTTTACCGAATCTGGGCGCTACAATCAAATATTTCGTAAAAAACCCGGTTTCTGGACCCCAAACAGTTTGTGTTGGCTAATTGCTATCACCCGAATTTCGCGAGTCTGTTGTTTGAAGAGTAAACCCCCGCGTAGCAGGTAATGACATGACCAAAAGTCGATAACTTCGTAGAAAAAGGTTCTCTAAAAAAGACTTGACAAGGGGCCCAAATCGCTATAGATTACAGCTTATAGCTCTCGATGCGAGAGAACAGACCCACCCAAACCCCGCCCCCCCCAACCACCATACCACCCCGCGTGCGCCAAAGCCCAAGGGAGGTGGCCTGCTTGTGCTGCAATCTTAAAGGTTAGGTTACTGTAGTCCAACCACTGTCCTCCTTTTCTCCAACCGACACGATCGCCTAGCTTGCATTCAGTGTCATAATCAACTTTACCGCCTACTTCCAACCAGATTTTTTTCTGGACGCTAAAGCCAAAGCGACCCTGACTGTATTTTACCCACAACTGGTCGATCGTCCGCAAATCATCGCAAGGAAAATTCTCGATCGATTCCTTTGTGAACCAACCTTCCTTCTCTTGTCTAGCAGCTTTTAGCATCACCTTGAGTGTTTCCTCATCCGCTTCTTTCCACTTCCCCGCCGCCAATAAATTCCGCAGACGAGTATAGTCAACACCCATCGCTGATTTAAGCTGTACCGAAACACCGGCAACTGTTGACGGAATCGGTTCCCGGAGATAACTCAACCAATCTTTCATCGACTGCGGCCGCTTTTGCGGTTCGGATGCCATCCCTTTTTCTATTGCTAAACTCACCCAATCTTTCACCCCAAAATTTTTCGCAGGTGGCAATGCTTCATTTCTAAAATGCCGATTGAGGGAAGCTGTTGGCACTTTTCCCGTTACCGCATAATACAAAGATGCAGCTAAAGTATAAATATCAACCGTTGGTTTACCACTACCTTCCATATGCTGTTCCCAAGGAGCAAAAGCAGGGTTATGAGGATGTTTGCTACTAATAATAGTTGGCATTAATTCACTTGCAAGACCAAAATCAATTAATACCGCTTGCCCGTTGGGACGCAACATAATATTACCTGGATGGGCATCTCGATGGACAATTCCGGCTTGGTGAACGGCGGTTAATGCTTCTCCAATTTGGCGGATAATTGCCACTGCTTCTGTATCCGGGAGTCGCCCTCGCTGCTGTACGGCATCAAATAAACTTTGCCCGACGATTAAATCCATTACCAAACAGTGAAGGCCTTTTTCCTCAAACAAATCGCTGACGCGGACAATTCCAGGGTGCGCGTTTTGGCAAAATTTGGCTAAGATTTGCCCTTCGCGGATAAATCTGCGAACAAAGTTGGCGTATTCCGGGTCATTTTGCAAACTCAGATTCGGTGTCTTGAGGACAACTTGATAGTTAAGTTGCAAGTGTGTGGCCTTGTAAGTCATGCCAAATCCCCCCATTCCGAGGATGGTGTCGATGCGGTAGGGGCGAGTTTTGAGGATTTGTCCGGGCGTCCACAGCATGGCAGGTTGGTTACATTCTCTCTAGTTGCTCATTATGATAATTGATTTAATCAAAAAAGATTTCCGCATCAACGTAAAGAAAGCAAACCAAAGAAACCGGGTTTTTTACCGAATCTGTTGGCTGCGATCGAGTATTTTGCCAAAAACCCGGTTTCTCGCCCCCGTCGTAATTCCTAAGCAAAAAGGGTAGACATATCGCCTACCCTTTTTACTAAATATCATTTTGATATCAGACTTAAATTTTCAATACCCCCAGGGGAATTCGAATCCCCGTCGCATCCGTGAAAGGGATGTGTCCTAGGCCTCTAGACGATGGGGGCGTATTGCGTGTGCTTTCGTTCAGCACCTTTATTAAATTAACTCATCTTTCCCAATCTGTCAACTACTTTGCGAAAGTTTTTTTTCTATTCGTCCGAAAGCAGCTCGCAGTAGGCTTTGAGGATACGAGCGCAGTTGCCGATCGCCCCCAGGTGAGCAATTTCAAAGCCGTGGGTGTTCTGGGTGGGGAAAGCCAAACAAGCGGCGCGGGCTACATGGCCGAACTTCATGGCGATCGAAGCATCGCTTCCAAAACCGCTAATCACCGCCAACTGCACCTCTACATCGGCTGCTGCGGCTGCTGCGCGCAGTTGGGCGTTCAATCCTTCATCGTAGATTCCGTAGCCGTCCTGAACCAGCAACACTGGTTTGTCGCCATCTTCGATCGGGTATTCCGCAGCCAGGGGGCAAATTTCCAAAGCAATCAGCGCGTCCAAGGGCTGGCGCTGCGAAAAATACAAAGCGCCGATCGCCCCAACCTCCTCCTTCGCCGACGCCACCAGATAAACATTCACCGCAGGTTCTGTCAAACATTCCGCCAGAGCGAGCAAAATCGCCACAGAAGCCTTGTTGTCGAGGGTGTAGCTCGCGATCCAATCCTTCAACCGCAGCGGGCGTTTCCGGTGCTTTCCCACCACCATTCGCGTCCCCGGCCGAATTCCGGCTTCGGCTAATTCCTCGGCTGTACATTTAGTTTCAATCCAGGCATTTTCCCAAGTCAGCGGAGTGCTTTCCTGCTGAGCTTTTTGAGGCGATTCGTGGGAAACGTGGCGGCTTCCGAAGCTGAGAATGCCGCTAATTGTTTGCTTGTCGCCCAACAAATCGACAACGCCTTCGCCGTAAACCCAAGGAAACGCGCCGCCCAATTTACGGACTTCCACGCGGCCTTTTTCGCCTATTGTTTTGACTATTGCGCCTATTTCGTCTTTGTGGGCGGTAATGGCGATCGACCTTTCCCGATTGCGGCCCGGAATTAGGACGATCGCATTATCGGCGCGATCGATCCAAGCATTCACTCCCAGCGCGACGAATTTTTCCATTAGTCGCTGGTTAATTTCCGACTCTACACCGCTGGGGGAGTGCAGCATGACTAACTCTTCGATTGTTTGAAATAGGCGATCGAACTCTAACATTTTTGATTTTCTGGTTGGCTAGGGCAGGCTAATATAGAGACAACTATGTGATTTTATTTATGTTTTTCGCTAAAATCCTTCGACTTCTACAACGACAATCTAGGGCCCGCAAATTAGGCATCAAGTTTAACCGAGTTGCTAACTTTAATTTACCAGACAATCTGATTGTACTGGGAAAGCGCCAAAAAGTAAACTTGCCTTCAGAAAAAGGCATGGATGGAGAATTTATCGAAGTGCTTTTAGACGACTGCTATGGAGTGGAACAATTAGCTTCGTCTCTGATTAAAATTATAGATATTGGTGCAAATGTTGGCTTGTTTCCAATTGCTGCAAGAAACAGGTTTCCCCAAGCCGTAATTCACGCCTACGAACCCAATCCTAACCTCGAAAGTTACCTGAAACATCAATCTGAGATAGCCAATTTTAAATATTTCATGGAAGCGGTAGGAACCGGAGATGGGAAAGTCGTGCTTGACATTCGGGAAGTGTCGGGAAAAAGTCGATCGCACATCAGCGAAAGCGGCGACATACCGATGGTATCGTTGAAAAGGGCGATCGATCGAATTGGCGGCAGCGTCGATTTAGCCAAAGTAGACTGCGAAGGTGCAGAATGGCTGTTATTTGAAGATCGAGATTCTTGGCAACTCGTGCAAAACCTGTCTTTAGAATATCACTTGTGGTCTGGCAACACTCACGCCCAAACCCGGCAAGTTGTTGAAAACCTAGGATTTCGGGTGAGAAAGCAAACACCAATAGATAAATGGTACGGCTCGATCTTAGCATCCAGAACCCGCAACCCTAAATAAGGTTAGATCGTTCAAACTTCAGTCCTCAGATTTTGAGGAGGACTAAAATCCGAACGATCTAACCAATTTTAACATAGCTGGGATTACATCTGTTCTTCTACTTGATTGAAACGCTGCATTCCTTGATTTTCGTCAACGCGAACAATAGCATCTTGGGGAAGATTAAAGATGCCTGTAAATTGCTCTTGACTTGCTTGAACAGCTTGTTCCTGGTTTTTTCGCAGGGCAATTTTTCTCTGCAACTTGTCAATTATCAGTTGATAATGAGCTGCTTGTCTGACTATTTCCTGTTCTGAAAAGTCCAATAATTGAATCAGATTGGCAACTTGATACTCCAAGAATTCCATTTCATAAATATTGTTATTAGTAACAATATCTTCTGCTTGTTCTAAGGAATTAAAGACATTTTTTTTGTCTGTGAGCGACAGGGATGTTTTGACACTAAGTGCTAAATGTCTAAACATTCTAGCGGTGTTTTGGGGAATTTTAACTTTCAGGAACATCACTACAGCAAACAAACTTCCCGACTCTAGAAGTCCCCCAAATGCCAGGACAGACTTGACTCCGTAGGGAATAATTAAGGAATCTTGTTCCGCAATAAATGGGCTACCTTGTGGCTGTGATTCGTAAAAAATATTTAATGGTGCGGGTTCTAATTGCAGGAACATTTCTGGCTCAGTTCCGAGGACTGTAGGAATCTCTAAACCGAACTGTCGGAGCATTTCCGAAATCGCCGGGATTTCAGCTACTAATTCGGCGCTAACTAATGGAATAGCTGTATTTTGTACTGCTGTGTGCCGATGATTCCAGTGCGGTTCTGGGCCTGCTGCTGCTAGCAGAGTCCAGCATTTCATGTCGGCGGCGGGGGAATTGCTGTTCATCAAGCGGCGGGCGGATTGTTGTAATGAGTCTTCTAATTCCCCGTAGGGATGAGTTTTGAACAAACGCACCAAAACACAGGTATTTTCTCCCGTTTGCGAATCGCAAAAATGTTGGTAAATATACTTGACAATCTTCTGGCTGCTGGCTTCCATACTAGGAGTATTTCTACCGAACTGGCGCAGGACTAAACTGCATTTCGCCAAGTCTTGCGGGGTAAATAGGGTAATATCGTACATTGAAAAACGCTCTCCCAGAGCTCAAACACTCTTTTTCATTTATCGTTAAGCCCGTTACCGCATCCGGAATCCTACTGAGAGTTTTGAAAAGTCTTAGTTAAAATACGTACAAAATTTGTCAGGAAAATGCAGCGGTTGTGTGGAAGAATACACAAATTAAGACTGAGGCAAAAAATTTATGCCGTAGGGTGGGCCACAAGCACAGAGAGGCTGATGTGTAGTGCTTGACAAAATTTTTGACGCTGACTCGCGCAGAGAAATTAATGAAATGGGAATTTTCTATCGCCGTCACGACCACAATCAAAGAGGTTCGATCGTTCGGACTTCAGTCCTCATGAAAAGAAGGACTAAAGTCCGAATGATCGAACCGTTTTTTAAGTAGATGTTTTGCTTGAAACTTTTAACCGCCCCAAACAACTCTACTGAGGAGGTTGAGACTTTGCTTGCAGAGCATCTTTAGCCGATAATCCCTGATCTTGAATGCCAAAATACCACAAACTAGCAGCAGCTTCGGCGCGAGTCACTGATTTTTTGGGCTGAAACAGAGTAGTAAAACCAAAAACCCGGCGAATATTCGCCAAATCTCCATTGTTGAAATCAGCTAAAACTGCCCGCGACGCCTGGGAATCTATTTTAGAAGCATCTTGAAAACCCCATTTTTCTTTCACGCCGTCAATGTTAGCTGTGGGTAAAACTTGACGAGTATCTAATGGTACTTTCCAGAGAATCATTGTTTCCCGGGCTAAAGGCGCATCGGGACGAAATTTCACATCTTTTGTTTCTCCCGAAAGCGAACTGGGAATTAAACCTGCTTCTGCTAAACCTTGAATTGCTGAAAAATCTGGGTCTGTTTTGGGTACGTCAGAAAAGGCGGGTTCGCTAGAGGTTACTGCTAATCTAATTTGTTTTGCTTGGCGGCTGGCATAAATCTGATTGTTAGCTGCTACTAACCAGCGGGCGTATTCGCGGCGAGTGACAATTTTGTTGGGTTCGGGTAAAGTGCTGCCAGTTTCTAAATTAGCACCGTTTTTTAATCGCACTTTCAGCGCTTCTAACTGAGCCAAATCGGCCACGTACTGCTGCAACTGTTGAGGAATTTGGGTGTCTAACTGGCTAACTTTTGCTGATTTTGGCGTCGCCGATGGCGTTGGAGTTGCAGTAGTTCCCTCTGAATTTGATGGGGTTGGTGAGGCGGTTGGAGATGGGCTAGACTCGGAATTGTTGGGTTGGGGACTGGCTGCAATTTCTGGGCCCTCTTTGCTGTAGTCGATCGCAAATTCTGTAGAACCTCCTACTTTCTGAGTAGGAGAAAGCGACACTGTTACCCGCAAATTATCTCGGGTTGCGACTAAGGAACCTTGTCCGTCGGCGGTTGGGAGGCTGATTATTTTCCAGTTGCGGCGCCCCAATTCTAACTGATAAAAGTTTTGAACCGAATTAACCGGATCTGTGCTTTCCCAGCGCAGCCGCACGTTTTTTGGCGGCGCATCGGTTTGCCCGCCCACTGCGACTAACTGAGCATTAGGATAGAGTGGAATCTCTGTCGGGAAATCGGGAGGAAGTTTGGCGGTAGAGTTTGTCTCAACTGCTGTCGCTGGCGACGGGTTCGAGAAAACCACTGGATTTTGTGGTAATTTCGGATCGGCGGCTACGGATTCTTCGAGGGCCTTGCTGTTGGGGCTGTTTGCGCAAGCTGTGACAGCAGACAGCAGACACACGGCTAGCCAAGTATTTACAGCAGCGAGTAGATTGGTTTTATTGGTTTTACTGGTTTTGGTGGTTCGATCGGGCGATCGGGCGATCGAACTGCGTCGCCGTTGAGTAAATATAGTATTCAGCATAGTATTCAGCATAAATCCCTCGTTTGCGGATATATTTCTAGGCTAGCGCAGATCGATCGGACAAATATAAATTTTACAAAAATGAAATTGCGGCATTTATTCCTAGTTACTGCTACATTAGCTGTCTCGGCCCTCAAGTTAGCCAGTCCCGCAACAGCTCAACCAAGCCCGCTGCGGGCTGCAATTGAGACGCCGGAGTGGCAGCCGTTTTGCTCGGCGATGGGTCAGTTTGCGATCGATATGCCGGGAACTCCTAAAATTAATTCCGAAACTTATTCTACTCAAGTTACCGCTCATACATACAGGTCGGTATTAAAAAACAAAGATACTTATTTACTGCAATACTTTGACCTAGATTTTCGGCTCAGCAACAATAATATCAAAATTACTTTAAATAATGCCGTTGATTTCTTTGTGGTGGCGGCGAATGCTAAATTGCTGCAAGTAAGAGATATTTCCCTCGGCAGCTATCCGGGAAAAGAGTTTGAGTTTCAGCCGCTTTCTCCCAACCAACCTGTGAGTGTAGGCCAGGTGTTTTTGGTGGACACCCGCGTTTACGGGCTGGTTGTCAGTACCGCAGAATCAGAAAATGCTCAAAAATTTCTCGACTCTTTTCGTTTGTTTTGATTGAGGAAGTTCGGCAACGGATTGTGAAACGGATTTAACGGATGTTGAGGGAGATTTTAGTTGGGGGCGAGCGAATTTATTCAGAAAACTTAGGAGAGGGAACTGGGTTTGTAGGAAAATCTTGGCTTTGGGAATGAAAAATCGGGGAATCAATCGGTTTTTTTGAATAATAGTGCGTTCAGGACTCATTAAGTTAAATGTGACCTAATACCTTATTTGGTTTTTTGTAATCTATCGTTAGATAGAGGTAAAATTTACACCTGTGGAGCGATGTAGCGGCTTCCTCAATTTTATATGTTTGATCTAAGGCTTTTTAGATAGCAGAAAGAAGCACCCACTAAAATGTTGTGTGCCTTAATCTAGCTCAATATCTAGCTCAACGAAGTCTGGCTCATCGACAGCTTACCTGGAGGGTATTAACATATTTATGAACAAATTAACACCAATTCTGCTCAGCGGCCTCCTATTATTTGGAGCTGCTGCTTGCACTGGCGACGCTAAAACTAGCGCCGATGCTCCTAATTCTACCACAGAAAATGTCAAGAGCCCGCCCCCAGCGGAGAGTGTTCAAAAAACTCAGGGCGACGCCACTAGCGATGTTCGCAAAGCTCAAGCAAATTCTGATATCAGGGCCAGAGAACAGCGCAACAATGTGACGGGTGGGGATACAAACAGAGCCGATGGCGACCTGAAAAGTGAAGTTCGTTCCAAGTTGGAAGTGAACATTACTAAAGGTCAGCTAACTGTTGAGGCAAAAGACGGGGCTGTTATCATAGGCGGCACAGTTCCCAATCAAACAGATTTAGCTAAAATTGAGCCGCTAGCTAAACAGATTAAGGGTGTGAAATCGGTGAATGTTACGGCTACTGTTGCCCCGGCTGCACCCGCATCGCCTAGTAAGTAATAAATTAGAAGGAAGAAGGAAGTTCGGCAACGGATTGTGTAACGGATTTAACGGATGAATATTGAGGGAACGTTGGGCAGTTTATAATTGCTTTAAAAGCGGCTCGCAACGCTTGCGTGACTCTTCCGGGTAGCGGGGTTTTAAGTTAAAGAATTTAAGATTCACGTACTCGAAACTCCCAACTCAAAACTCGCGTGCTATCTGTAATTTCCCCTTGCCAATTTCCAATTGCTGAAAATTAGTGGGAAACCAGCCTGAAGATAGAGAGGGAGGTTATTCCCAGCGATTGATGAAAAATGTGGGAAAAAAATGACTAAATGTGATTGATGGCAGCAAGCGCAGAGCATAAATTCTGTAGTTGTGTAAAAGTAGTTTATTTTGTAGGAGAAAACAAATGGCTTTAGGTCAACATAAACGAGCTGTAGGCTCTTTTTCTAATTACCGCGATACGGAACTAGCTTTGATGGAGCTGCAAAGTACCGGGTTTCCGATGAATCAGGTTTCGGTAGTTGGCGAAAATCTCAATGGCAGCAGCGAAATTGCGGGCGCTAGTGCTGCTAAGAGTACCGACGAGAAAGTGGGCGGCGGCGCGAAAGCAGGCGCGACGGCCGGAGTGGTGACGGGCGGTTTGATCGGGTTGCTGGGCAGCATTGGGGCGCTGGCGATTCCGGGAGTTGGCCCGGTGATGGCGGGGGGCGCGATCGCCACTCTGCTGGCTGACACTGCTGTCGGAGGCGCGATTGGAGCTGCTGCGGGCGGTTTGGTCGGCGGTTTGGTGGGTTTGGGTGTTCCCGAAGCCAAAGCTAAAATTTATGGCGATCGCCTCTCGCGCGGAGAATATTTGGTATTCGTCGAAGGAACGGATGCCGAACTTGCTACCGCCGAAGGAATTATGAGCGTGCGGGGCATTCACGATTGGGGCATTTACGATGTGCCGGCAGATACCGGCCGCAAAGCTCTCGCCCGCCACAAGCGCGCTGTGGGAGTATTTTCCACCCGCGGCGAGGCGGAACACGCGCTGGGAGAACTGCGAACTGCTGGTTTTGACATGGATCGGGTTTCGGTCATCGCCAAGGATGCTGATTCCAAAGGGGATATCGCAGGCATTGACGTGCAGGACAATGCGGACAACAAGGCTGATGAAGGGGCGACCAAGGGCGCGCTCACAGGCGGCACGCTGGGCGGTTTGACTGGCTTGTTGGTAGGTCTCGGCGCGCTGGCAATTCCGGGTATCGGGCCGATTATGCTGGCTGGAGCTGCGGCGACGACGATCGCCACTACACTCGCCGGTACGGCTTTGGGTGCGGCTGCGGGCAGCTTGATCGGAGCTTTAGTCGGTTTGGGAATTCCGGAAGAGGAAGCTAGAGCATACAACGATCGGGTGGCGCGGGGAGATTACTTGGTGCTGATTGACGGTAGCGAAGCAGAAGTCGCTAAAGCTGAAACCGTGATGAGCCGCGGAGGCGTTCAGCATTGGAACACCTACGACTCTCCCAGCGTGGATAGCGCTCGCGCAGATTACGGCGCTCCGGGCACTCCCGGCGTTGATACTACGGCTGGTGTTTACGACCCCAATCAGAGCGTTACCCGCCGCCCTCTGGTTTGATAGTTGAGACTTGGTTTGGGTATTGTTGATAATTCCGGCAAGGTAGTCGCACTGGCTCGCTCGGATTGTTGAGGGCGCAGGCGTTTAGCCTAGGGCCTGTAAGATGATCTCAAAAGTCGGCTTTTTCTGTGAAAGCCGGCTTTTATTTTGTTCTGGAAACCAAAAAAGATTTCTGTCAAAAGTTAACTTTTGAGATTGCGAGCTGGGCTTTTTGTCGGCGGCTCGATCGGCTCTATAAATTTTTACACCAACAAAAATGATTGCGGTTTTTTAGTCTGTAACACTCACTACAGCTCGATCGCAAACCCCGCAGTATTATCAAATTTGATGACATAAATTACAGCAGATATTGCTTGGTTAGTCAAACAACGACTATCTTTAATTATGGGGCGGCTAATTTGGGCCACTTATACAGGTGAAGTAGCCCGTCCCGCGCGCCGAGTAGGGTCTGCGGTGGTCGGCAACTATTAGTAGAATAATATTGTCGTCGCCGAACCGCAAGACTTAGGCTGGTCATTGGTTGGCTTTAGCAGCCAAATTGCCGTTGGCAAGACCTGCAGCATGAATATAGTTTTTCTGGGAATGCCTCAGCGAAGCATTTGAGAAGCCCAGAAACAGCTTTTATGTCCGGGAGCGCGTCTGGTGTCGGGTGTTCTGTTAATTAGAACCGCAAGCGCTCATGGATCGAGTACACATTAACAGCAAGCACAGCAGCGCGGGAGTACGGGAACGGCTCGCGGCAGATTTTTTTGCGAAATCTCAGGCGAATGGCAGCCTATGGCTGGCAAAGCCTGGGACTCGCTGGGCACTCGCCCGGAAACAGCCTTCCTGTTGGATTTCACTGGCACAGAGCACAGTGGGGGGAGGTGACACTAGCTGAGCTGACCGGGCGGAGGCTTTGACGGGCGATCGCACATAGAAGGCACTTATGTAGAAGGCTTTTGGGGTGGAAACTCCGAGATCTTGTTTATTGATTGCACTCAGGAGTTCGATCGCTCGTAGCGGCAATTTTTCGGGTCAGAATGCGGTGCAGATGCCGCCAGCAATAACCCAAATATTCGATCGACCAAGACTAGAGCGATCGACAACTTCTGAGTATGAGTATTTTGGTAAATGGTCAGCAGTTAATAGTTAGTTGTTAATTGTTACTCTCAATAAAACTAACAATTAACAACTCACATCAACCGCCAACTAACTACTAGCAAAATAAGACTTACAGGACTTACACGCGGGGACGAGCAACTCGGTTTATTCATGACTGCCGCGCTGAAAAACCCCAGGTTTTTTACGAAAAACCGGGTTAACGATCGTAAGTTATAACGCTAGAAACGCTGGGTGATGCTAGGAATCAACCAGTTTTGACAATTGTTAGTGTGGCACTATTGGTTGAAGAAACTGACTGGCAAACATGACATTACAAACTTTCAGACAACAGAGAACATCGAGAAACTAAGGAAACTCACTCACTTTTTTTATGAATTTCACTGAGATTTTAAGTGCCGATGAACTTTTAACTAGACATAGAAACGGGGAACGAGATTTTCGAGGGGCTAACCTCATTGCAGCTCATTTGATTGAAGCTAATCTCAGTCGCACAAATTTGAGCAGCGCTAACTTAAAAGGCGCTAACTTAATTAGAAGCAAACTAATTGGAGCTAATTTAAATGGCGCCGACTTGAGCGGGGCTAATTTATCTAAGGCGAAATTAATTGAAGCTAACCTCGGCAGTTCTAGTTTAACTGGAACTGTGGCGATCGGAGCAGATTTTAGCGGAGCCAATCTCAGCGGAGCAATATTGTCTCGCGCTGACTTGAGCAAAGCTGTGATGAGTGGAGCGAGTTTAGTAGGAGCTTGTTTGCTCAGCGGCTCGAAACTAACTGAGGCTAATTTGAGCGGGGCGACGCTGAGCCGAGCCATTATGAGCGGAGTTGATTTAAGCAGAGCAAATCTGACTAGAGCGATTCTCAGCGAGGTAGATTTGAACGGGGCTAACCTGAGCGGAGCAATTCTAATTCGGGCTTATGTCAATCGCGGAAATCTCAGCGGTGTGAATTTGGTTGGGGCGATTTTGAGCGAAGCAAGTCTGCGGGAAGCTTGTATTTGCGCTGCTAATTTGAGCAATGCTGACTTGAGCGGTGCTGACTTAAAAGGAGCTAATTTAAATGGCTCTAATTTGAGCGGTGCTGACTTGCAAGGAGCTAATTTAAGTAAAGCCAATTTGAATGGTTTGATTCTCCACAATGCTGATTTGAGGGCTGCGAATTTAAATAAAGCTTCTTTGCGGGGAGCTGATTTGAGCGGTGCAAATTTGTCTGGTGCGAGCTTGCTGGAAGCGGATTTGCGTGGGGCGAATTTGAGTCACGCCAATTTGTCGGGTGCGGGTTTGCTGCTAAGTTCTCTGACAGGGGCAAATTTGACAGGAACTAATCTGTCGGAGGCTAATTTGATTGGAGCGAGCTTGAATGTTGCTAATTTGAATGAAGCTGCTTTGAGCGGGGCTATTTTGCCGAATGGAGCTACTCATAGCCGGGATTGATACTATATTCGATAGTGTCGTCGTTCTTGTCAGTCGGGAATGAGCCAAACGCAGGATAGTGCGATGGTTGTGAAGTTAAAAAAAGCTTCACAACCTTTGTTTTTTTGGCAGTGGCGCGCTACTACCTCAGATGACTCGCCACTATTTTATATTTTTTTTGGAAATTTACTTGAATTTTTCTAGACTCCGTGCTATGGTTAAAAAGTTTGGAACACCACAATTAAAGGTAAAACCCCGCAGAATGAAACAATTGGGAACCCATCTGGTCGCTGATGCTTGGCAGTCTCCTGGAGACCTGCTCAACGATCCTGAACGTATCCGCCGCGCCATACTCGATGCGATCGAAGCCGGAGGAGCTACTCTCATCGATTTGTGCGTACACCAGTTTAGTCCTCACGGAGTGACGGCTACTGCTACATTGGCAGAGTCTCATATAGCAATCCATACTTGGCCTGAACACGGTTATTTCGCCGCAGACTTATTTTTCTGCGGAGCCGGCGACCCTCACAAGGCCATGAAGGTGCTACAGACAGCTCTGGAAGCTAAACAGGTAAAACTCACTGAGTTCACGCGCGGTTTCGAGCCCGGGGTGGGCAGCCTAGGTTCTGCTTGTGAAGAGCAGTATGCGCCTCGTGCAGTAGAAACGAGTGCCGTCAGAGTATAGTAGCCAATTAGCGTAACTTTGAATATTTTATGCTAGGTTTCGGTTAAAATCCCACGGTTCGAGCCGTGGGATTCTTGTTGGAATTTACTTTTTCATTAATAAAGGACGAACAACTAAATAACCTGCACCGAAGGCGGAAATGACTATCAGAAAAATTGCGATCATCAACCATAATCCGTTTAAGTCTGAGGCTTTTTTGGATTGAGAGCGCACACGGTAAGGAGTTTCTGGCACTTCTGTAAATGATTTTTGTGGAAGTGTGTTAGGCATCCGGGGGGCTGTGGGCTCCGGTTCCGGTAGGGGGAAAGGGAAAGCCACTGTCTGAGCTGGTTGAGGTATGGTAGAGTTAGTGCGCGAGGTTACAGGTACTGGGGGCTCCGGTTCAACGCTGAAATTGAATTTGACTGA
>JAYUGZ010000186.1:0-5397 GCA_043767465.1 Cyanobacteriota bacterium | reverse complement strand
CCAAAGCAGCCAACAACTTCGCAGCCGTCGAACCCTATCTCGAAAAAACCCTAGAATTAAGCAGGCAATACGCCGAGTTTTTCCCCGGATACGAACACATTGCTGATCCTTTGATCGATCGCAGCGACTACGGCATGAAAGTATCCCTGCTGCGCCCGCTGTTCGCCCAACTGCGCCAAGAATTAGTGCCGATAGTCGAAGCCATCACCTCCCAACCTCCCGCCGACGACTCCTGCTTGCACCAAAAATTCTCAGAATCTCAACAACTAGAATTCACCCGCAAAGTCGTAGAACGCATGGGGTACGACTTCCAGCGCGGACGCCAAGACACAACCCTGCACCCCTTCATGACCAACTTCTCCATAGACGATGTGCGCATCACCACCCGCGTCTATGAAGATCACCTCGATCAAGCACTCTTCAGCAGCATCCACGAAGCCGGACACGCCCTCTACGAACTCGGCAATTCCCCGGAATTTGAAGGCACACTTCTGGCTGGCGGCATTTCCTCCGGCGTGCACGAAAGCCAGTCCCGACTTTGGGAAAACTTGGTCGGGCGCAGCCGCGGTTTTTGGCATTGTTTTTACCCGCAACTGCAAAGCTTGTTCCCGCAGCAGTTGGGCGCAGTATCCCCAGACGTATTTTACCGCGCCATTAACAAAGTCGCGCGATCGCTCGTCCGCACCGACGCTGACGAAGTGACCTATAACCTCCACGTCGCCATCCGCTTTGACCTAGAATTGGCAATGGTAGAAGGCAAACTCGCAGTCCGCGATCTCCCCGAAGCCTGGAACGAACGCTATAAAACTGACCTCGGTGTTGTCCCCGCCACGGACAGCGACGGCGCTATGCAGGATGTTCACTGGTATGTCGGGACGATCGGCGGAATGTTCCAAGGTTACACCCTCGGCAACTTGATGAGCGCTCAATTCTACGAAACCGCAGTTAAAACTAATCCCGAAATTCCCACACAAATAGAACAGGGAAACTTTACCGTACTCCACAATTGGCTCAAACAAAACATCTACGATCACGGCCGCAAATACACCGCCGTCGAATTGCTCGATCGCGTCACCGGTTCACCTTTAAGTATCGATCCGTTTGTCCGTTACATTCGTCACAAATACGGGGAGTTTTATGTCATTTGAGGGATAGCAATTTCGCATTGCAGACTTTAAACTGGGATTAAAAAAAGTAGGCGCTTGAAAAAAATGGGCGATACTATCTGAGTATCGCCCATTTTCACGCTACAAAATCAAATATCTCAAATAAGGGAGTATGTATGTCTGAACTCTTTCAGGCTGTTATTGCCAGCGACGAAAAAACCGACTTGCGGCAATTTACCAGCGATTTGCGGGTTTTGGGGAATAAATATTTACTGCGAAACGACATAGTTAGCGCTTTTGCCGCCTACTGTACCAAATACGAAAAGCCCGAACAGTTCCATCAATCTTCTCATTTGAGCAAACTGATTTACTACGTTCAGGAAATTATTCTCGAAGAAGGCAGCCTTTGCGTGCTGCTGCGACCAAAAATTGCTACAATGGAAATAGTGCGAGTTAGAGACGACTTGACACTGGAGCCGATGACAGTCCAAGAATTGCTCGATGTGCGCGATCGCTTCGTCAACCACTTTCATCCCCAAGAAGGCGACATCCTCGAACTAGATTTCGGCCCGTTTTACGACTATTCCCCCGCCATTCGCGACCCCAAAAACATCGGCAAAGGAGTACAATTCCTCAACCGATATATGTCCAGCAAACTGTTTCAAGACTCCAAACAGTGGCAGGAAACTCTGTTTAACTTCTTGCGCATTCACCGCTACAACGGCGTACAATTACTAATTAACGATCGCATAAAATCCCAAGAACAATTTTCAGAACAAGTCAAAAAAGCCCTCACCTTTGTCAGCGAACTTTCAGAAGATGAACCCTACGAAAGATTTCGATTTGTCCTGCAAATGATGGGTTTGGACGCAGGTTGGGGAAATACCGCAGCCCGCGTCCAAGAAACTTTGGGAATTCTCGACGAATTAATCGATTCTCCCGACGCGCAAACCCTAGAAGCATTTATTTCTCGCATCCCGATGATTTTCAAAATCGTCCTAGTTTCTCCTCACGGTTGGTTCGGCCAAGAAGGAGTTTTGGGGCGGCCTGATACCGGAGGACAGGTAGTTTATGTCCTCGATCAAGCTAAGAATTTAGAGAAACAACTGCAAGAAGACATTCATCTTGCCGGTCTCGATATTTTAGGCGTCAAACCTAAAGTAATTATTCTCACCCGCTTAATTCCTAACAGCGACGGCACACGCTGCAACGAACGTTTAGAAAAAGTTCACGGCACCGAAAATGCTTGGATTCTGAGGGTTCCCTTCCGCGAGTTCAATCCCAAATTGACTCAAAATTGGATTTCGAGGTTCGAGATTTGGCCTTATTTGGAAACTTACGCGATCGATGCTGAAAAAGAACTGTTGGCGGAGTTTCAGGGCAAGCCAGATTTAATTATTGGCAACTATTCTGATGGGAACTTGGTAGCATTTTTGCTGTCGAGAAAACTCAAAGTTACTCAGTGCAATATTGCCCACGCGCTGGAAAAATCTAAATATTTGTTCAGCAATCTCTACTGGCAAGAATCCGAGGAAAAATACCATTTTGCGCTGCAATTTACGGCCGATATTATTGCCATGAATGCGGCTAATTGTATTGTCAGCAGCACCTATCAAGAGATTGTGGGCAAACCTGATAGTGTTGGACAGTACGAATCTTACAATTGTTTTACAATGCCGGATTTGTACCACGTCGTCAACGGCATTGAACTGTTCAGCCCTAAATTTAACGTGGTGCCGCCGGGAGTCAACGAAAGTGTATACTTTCCTTACACGCGGATAGAAGACAGGGTACAGGGCGATCGCGATCGGCTCAACGAACTGCTGTTTACCCTAGAAGACCCGGAACAAGTCTTCGGAACACTCGACGACCCGCAAAAGCGCCCTTTATTTTCGATGGCCAGGCTCGATCGCATTAAAAACCTGACAGGCTTAGCAGAATTGTTTGGCAAAAGCCAGGAATTGCAAGAAAAATGCAACTTAATTCTAGTAGCCGGCAAGCTGCGAGTCGAAGAAACCGAAGACTACGAAGAAGCCGAAGAAATTAAAAAGCTCTACGCAATTATCGAGCAATATAATCTGCACGGTAAAATTCGCTGGCTAGGAGTGCGGCTGTCCAAAAGCCTGTCTGGCGAAATCTACCGGGTAATCGCCGACGGCCAAGGTATATTTGTGCAGCCAGCCTTATTTGAAGCTTTCGGCTTGACAATTCTCGAAGCAATGATTACTGGCATTCCGACTTTTGGGACACAGTTTGGCGGCCCGCTGGAAATCATTCAAGACGGCGTAAATGGGTTTTATATCAACCCGACTCAACACCAGGAAACCGCCCAAAAAATTCTGGATTTTTTCTCAAAATGCGAACAAAATCCCAACTATTGGTATGAAATTTCCACGCGAGGAATTGACCGAGTTTACAGCACCTATACCTGGAAAATTCACACAACCAAGCTGCTGACGCTCGCCCGAACTTACGGTTTCTGGGACTACTCGTCTAAGGAAAACCGCGAAGATATGCTCCGCTACATAGAAGCGCTGTTTTATCTGATTTATAAGCCGAGAGCGAAGGCTTTATTGGCAGAGCACGCGAAGCGATAAGTGGTGAGTTTTGGTTTGTAGGGGCCGGTTGAGAGAAAAAACTTTGCCTCTCATAAACAAACTCTCTACAAAACCTGCCTGTAAAGATTTGTAAATAAAAGCAGGTTTTGTACAATCAATAGGTAGCGACAGTTTCATGGCTGACCGATAGGTAGCTAGAAACCCGGTTTCTACGAGTTTTGCGTGAAGTTCCGAGAAATCTCTGAAGAAACCGGGTTTCTGAGGTCACAGTTCCCATATCTCAATACCAATTCGGAAAAATATTGCTACACATGAATTGTCTGCAACTACCTGTAGTGATACCCCACCATGTCTTGCCCGGTGCGGTATCGGCGAGTTTTGATAATTAGTATAAAATTGAAAGTTGTAGCAATAGTTCTTTGAATTGGTAGAAGAAACCCGGTTGACAAGTAAATATTGGCTTTGGTAACGAAACATCTCGGAATCAACCCGGTTTCTAATGAGTAGTGCGAAGCGGCTCCTACTTCCAACTCGTAACTTTCAACTTGCAACTGCTGACTGCGGCTGTCTCGATTACCGAACTTCTAGAGGTCTGGGCAGATATTTCTCAAAAAGTTATCCTGGTAATACAATTAGATTTAGAAACATGAGAACAGCGAAACTTTGTCAAACCTTATCGACAGGATGAAACTTATGCGTGTAACTACGGTTACGATTTTTAGCTTGCTAGCTCTGCTCGCTCCTGGGTTGACCAAAAAGGCAAATGCAGCCTTCGAGTCCAAACCCTTTGTGCAGGAACAGTACCGCAGAGACTTTGCAGCTCCCGCCGATCCGGGTGCGTCGGCATTGCCCGATGCTAATTCCCAAGGAGATATGTTTAACAAGCCTTTTTATGCCGGGGAGCAAAAGCCTGTCAGAAAGGAAAAAACTATCTCAGCGGGAGCAGACGGCCCAGAAGTTGCCGCTATACAGCAGCGGTTGCAAGTTCACGGTTTGGCGATCGGCACGATCGACGGTTCCTATGGTTCTCGCACCACATCGGCTGTCAGTGCTTTTCAGCAGTCTAAGCGCTTGAAGTCAGACGGCATCGTGGACAAAGAAACTTGGACAGCTTTAGCCGCAGATCCGGCGCGGGCTCCTGAAAAATTGCAGAGCGATGCTCCAATTGAGAACAGCGATTCAATTCAGAGCAATGCTCCAACTCAGAACAGCGCTCCTGTTTCTGGTGGCAATCCGGCAACGGCTCTCACTAAAGGTGCTGCTGGTTCCAAGGTGAAGACGCTACAGGTGCGTTTGGAAATACAGGGTTACGATCCGGGCCCGATAGACGGCATTTTTGGCGCTCGCACTGCTACGGCTGTCAAGAAATTTCAAGAGTCTAACGGTTTGACGACTGATGGCGTGGTGGACGAAATCACCTGGAAGGCGATCGGTCAAAACTAAGTGACGAATCAGAAATTGGGAAAATTGCTGTGGCGATAACTCATCAGTGAACCCGGTGTCAAAAAAGACCGGGTTTCTCGATGTTGACGCATCGCTGTGTTGTGTGCTATAGTAGTTGAATGTCAAAATGCGGATATGGCGAAATTGGCAGACGCGCCAGATTTAGGTTCTGGTTCCGAAAGGAGTGAAGGTTCAAGTCCTTTTATCCGCACTACACTCAACGCTTTGTACATCAATAGTTTCAGGTTTGTTATACCATTGAAAATTGAATTTTCCGCTCATCCTTCGCT
>JAYUGZ010000185.1:0-2147 GCA_043767465.1 Cyanobacteriota bacterium | reverse complement strand
AGATTATTAAATGAAGGAGAAATGGTTATCAAATGGGATCGAAAAATAAAAAATAAAGGCAATGCTATTTTATCCGGTTTAGCTGCGTAGCAGCTTAGCCCAAGCAGGAAGCGTTGAACTAGGGCAAGATTAGCCTGTCGTTGTTGCGATATGCCTCCGGCACGCTGCGCGAACGCGCCGCCATGTCAATCAGTTCACCCTTGACGATGGTGCAGGTGGCGATCGACTCATCTCCAAGATTGGCAAGGCGATCGAGTATTTGAGTGTTGCCTAGTAGGGCATAGCTACAATGGTTGGTGCCCTTGAAGAAACATTATTCAAAGGGATTGGGGCTGTAGTCAAATTGTGCTTCACCGCGTGAGTTTTGGACGGCTTCTAGACATTCTTGGAAGTCGTCGCCTGACAAGCGTGCCGATTGTCTGGAGGTGAGCGAGGAAGGATTTAGCAGATGTGATAGAAGGTTTGGTGGAGAGAGATTTCATGAAGCTGAGGGCTTCGACAAGTCTTGTACTGGGCAAAGCTTCGATTGCTTGGAGGAGTTGTTCTTTGATGGTCATAGGATGTGCCGTGGTTCTTGAGTTATGGGCGATCGGTCTTTCATTTTAGGCGATCGGTCATCAGAAACAACAAAGGGCGATCACTCTTTCATTTTAGGCGATCGGTCATCAGAAACAAGAAAGGGCGATCGTTCTTGATGCGCGATCGGGCGATCGTAATTTTGAGGCAAGTATCAGCTATTGTAGCGCAGACATCGATAGCACCTATGCGATCGGTCAAAATACTGGTAAAGGCCAACAGCTTTGAGGTAAACTAGAATTGCTCGAAGTTTCTGGAGTCTGACATGGAAACAATGAAACTGCGCTCGCATATTGGATATGATGGCATATTGCTTCTCCAAATGCCCGCTGAGTTTAAAGATACTTCTGTGGAAGTGGTAGTAGTTGTGCAGCCTCTACCATCGGAGGAAGTTAAACCGAAGTATAACGCTTGGGGACAACTGACTACTAAACAATCTATTCAAGCAGCAGTTGCTAGAATGCTACAACTGCGACAAGAAATTGCCTTGGATAAAAGCTCAATCCGTTCCATGATAGAAGAAGGGCGCAGGTTTTAATGCAGTTTGTATTGGATTGTTCTGTAGCCATTAGTTGGTGCTTAGTCGATGAAGATAATGATTATGCCAATGCTATACTCGCGATGATGCCGGATTGCGAAGCATTTGTACCGGGAATTTGGTCGCTAGAAGTTGCGAATACTCTCTTAGTTGCCGAGCGACGCAACCGCATGACGACTGAGCAATCTGAGATGGCTATTACTTTGTTACAATCGCTGTTAATTCAGGTTGATGAAGCTACGGATAGTAATGCACTCTCGTCAACTATAGTATTAGGAAGACAAGAAGGTTTAGCTGCTTATGATGCAGCTTATGAGAGAGCTAGCACTAAGATTGGAATTGCCGATCGCCACACTTGATAACCGCTTGGCGGAAGCGGCAACTCGCTGCGGTGTGGAATTGGTAGTTGTTGGTGGAGAAATTGCAGAGACGGGGCGATGATTATTAGGATCTCGATCATCAGAAACCAGAAAGGGCGATCGATCTTTCATTTTAGGCGATCGGTTATCAGAAACAAGAAAGGGCGATCGCTCTCCGTACAATCATCGCAGTGTTTGGTATTTGGTCTGAAGGGCGATCGCTCAATTCGTTCCTCTACACCTATCAGAGTCGGTTGTCTGGATAGTGCTGAGTTATAATGATAACTATGGTAAGATCGAGAGACGAATCGTTAATGTGTGGAATGAGTGTGAGAAAGTGATTCCAGAATTCGATGAAAACGGCAATCTACCACCGGGAGTTCATTTCTGTGAATGGGAGGAGTTTGAGGAGAGATTTGGCACGAATGTTAAAAGAGAGAACATGATACGGGGCTTGAAACTGGCAATGACCCAGTTAAAAGCAGCGGGTGCTAGAACTATCTATATTAATGGTAGTTTTGTTACCATAGAATCAAACCCTAACGACTTTGATGCTTGTTACGATCCCGAAACTGTAGATAGGGAGTATTTGAGAATGAATGCTCCTAGATTGTTCAATCATTCCGATCGAAATGCCCAAAAAGCTAAGTACAGAGGGGAGATTTTTCCCTCCG
>JAYUGZ010000184.1:0-5398 GCA_043767465.1 Cyanobacteriota bacterium | reverse complement strand
TCAGCTTTTGCTCAGGATGATGATGATGACGATTTCTTTGTGTCTGTGAAGCGGACTTTTACGGGCGATGGTACGAAGCGGCGCAGTGATGACAACAGCTATTATACCAATGCTAAGCCGTACAGGCGATCGACTGTCGATCCAATTCCCGATCGATCATACGATCGCGATCGTATGGGCGATCGCACACCCGATCGCAGAACCAGCACTAATCGCTCGACTCGCCCCTATCAAAATCAAAGCGACGACTGGGATGATGATGACGATTGGTTGTAATTGAAGGAAGAAGTAAGAAGGAAGAAGTAAGAAGGAAAAGAGCAGGTTTGAAGCAGAGAATATATGACAGCTCTTTTCCCACTACTTCTCAAATTCTTTGATTCCCCCTCTCTTCTCTTCCTCAGCGCCCTCTGCGCCTCTGCGGTTTATTCAAAAAAAATCTCATTGACAAATCAAATAGGATTGCGATCAGTAGATCATTGCGAAAAAACAATAGTATCTTGTAGGGGCGGGTTTAGCTAATAATTTATGAAACAAGCTATTTTATAACGGCAAAACCCGCCCTCCCCATCTAATGTTTATTGGTACTCTTCCTTCTATCCGTTACATCCGTTACATCCGTTACATCCGTTACACAATCCGTTGCCGAACTTCCTTCTCCAATTATGCAAAACTTTCGTAATTACTATCAAATACTGGGAGTACCCAGAGATGCTACGGCTGATGAGATCAAAAAAGCCTATCGCCGACTGGCGAGACAGTTGCACCCTGACGTAAATCCGGGCGATAAATCGGCTGAAGATAACTTTAAAGATATTAATGAAGCTTACGATATTCTTTCCGACATCGAAAAGCGCGCTCAATACGACCAATTTAGTAAATTCTGGAAACAAAAGGGATTTCAAGGTAAACAAGGCGTAAAACTTCCCAATTTTGCAACTTGGGGAAACAATAAAAATAGCCGCAAAAAACCAGCGGAAGATATCGATTTTAGCGATTACTCGGATTTTAATAAATTTCTCGACCAAGTGCTCGGAAGGCGCCGGGAAGTGAGGATGGCGACAGCAAATGATGCACCGCGAGTGTCCACTTCGGAACCGTGGAGTACCGGTTCTAAGAAAACGAGTTATGTTGCTAATTCTCGGGAAGATAGAAGGGATTTGGACGATCGCGAAATCCGACGAGAAACAGTCGATCGCGAAATTCGACGAGAAAGTCGGGAAATAGACGATCGCGAAATCAGACAAGACATTGATGCGAGGCTGACTCTGCCTTTGGAAAGAGCTTATTCCGGCGGTACCGAACGCATTCGTTTGGATGACGGGCGGTGGATCGAGGTAAATATGCCGGCGGCGATGGTATCTGGCCAGCAAATTCGCCTGCGAAATCAAGGGATTGGCGGCGGCGATTTGTATTTGAAAATCACGGTTTCTCCCCATCCATTTTTTCGTTTGGAAATGTCGGATATTTGCTGCGAATTGCTGCTAACTCCCTGCGAAGCGGTGCTGGGCGGAGACGTTGAACTGCCGACTCTAGACGGCTTGGTGAAGATGAAACTACCGCCGGGAGTAACGTCTGGGAAGCGGTTGCGGATGGCGAATAAGGGCTATCCGACTGGAAATGGCGATCGGGGCGATCAGCTAGTAGAAATTCAGGTGTTAATTCCCAAGGAAATTAGCGAGGAGGAGCGGGAATTGTACGAGAAGTTGCGGCAGATTGAGACTTTCAAACCGCGTCAAGATTTGTCTGTTTAATTCTGTAGGGTGCGCACTGCGCACCTTACTACTAATTAAGTTGAGCAATCCTCAATAATATAAGTAAAATTACTGTTGCAATTATTCCTGAACTAGCCGAAAATTAACAGCAAGCAGTCCTAGATGCACTCCGACCAAGAAACCGGGTTTTTTACTCAATCTGTCGGCTGCAACTGAATATTTGGCGAAAAAACCCGGTTTCTGAACCCCGGTGCGTCCAGGATTAACCATAAGCTAATTTTCCCACAATCAGGAGCAGTGCTAAAATGACTCAAATGCCGCCTCAATGCAAAAATCTGCAAGAGCAAGTTGATTCTTTACTGCAACTGCTGCGTCAAGAATCATCTTTGCGACAACAAGATATTACAGCGGTGCAAGCTTCCTTGAAAAAAGCAATTTCTCCCGAATTTGAAATTGTGTTCGCAGGTGCTTTCAGTGCGGGAAAATCGATGTTGATAAATGCTTTGTTAGAGCGAGAATTGCTCTACAGTGCTGAGGGACACGCGACTGGTACTGAATGTTATATCGCCTTTGCTGAGCCTGACAAAGAGCGAGTTGTTCTGACTTTTTTGAGTGAAGTTGAAATTCGAGAACAAGCAAATACTCTTTGCGAAAAGTTAGGTTTAACTACTGAACTTAATATTAGTCAAACAGATGTAGTTCCGCTTTTGTCTCATGGCTGTAGAATAATTATTGAAAAAGAAGGCGGCGAAAATAAATCAGAATTAGCCAAACAAGCTAAGGCTTTGATGCTGCTGTTAGAAGGTTTTGAGGCTAATCGCGATCGCATCCACAGCCTCGCAAACGCCACCTACTCGATGGAACAGTTTAATTTTTCCAATCTCAAGGAAGCTGCTAGTTACGCCCGTCGGGGTAGCAACAGTGCGGTGCTGAAGCGCGTCGAGTATTATTGTTATCATCCGTTGCTACAAGATGGCAATATTATTATCGATACGCCAGGAATTGATGCGCCTGTACAACGGGATGCGGAATTGACTTATGATAAGATTGAAAGCCCGGATACTTCGGCGGTTGTTTGCGTTTTGAAAGCGGCTTCGTCTGGGGAAATGACGACGGAAGAGACGGAGTTGATGGAAAAAACACGGGGAAATCTGGGAATTCGCGATCGGCTTTTTTACATTTTCAACCGCATCGATGAAACTTGGTACAATACTCAACTGCGACAGCGCTTAGAAAATCTGATTAATTCCGACTTTCGCGATACTGCGAGAGTTTACAAAACTAGCGGATTGTTGGGATTTTACGGCAGTTTGATTAAAAATACCACAACGCGCGATCGCTTTGGTTTAGATACAATATTTGTCACAAGTCGCGATCGGGTTAATTTAGATGCTAAGTTAGATTCAGAATTTCTCAGTAATAGTGAAGAAACTCCGCAATTTATCAGCGAATTTAACCGCTACTGTGCCAACTCTGGGAAGTTATCTCCCAGCAGATTTCGGATTTCAGTTAACAGCTACGAAACGCCAAGTCAAAACTACGTGCGGATTCTTGCGGAACAAGGAAAACCGTTAATCGAGCAATTAATTCAAGATAGCGGCATCGAAGATTTTCGCACGGCAATTACCCGCTATCTCACCGAAGAAAAACGCCCGCAACTGTTCAAAAATCTCGGCGACGATTTAGAAGACTTGTGCATTCAACTGCGGAAACACTACCAAACAATTCAGCGAAATTTGGACAGCCAGCCCCGCGAAATTGAAGCGATGAAAGCACAGGAACTTTTACGGCTAAATCAAGAATTGCAGCAAGTCGGACAGGATTTTCGGGAACATATCGCCACAGAAATCAATGAAATGATTATGAATAAATGCGATGTTTTTGATAACGATTTTCGGCAACTGCAATCTCGGATGATCCGCCGCTTGGATGAATTGTTAGACGGATTTTCGGTTGAGGCGGCTTACGGACGCACTTTGATGAGTCATCCGCGCAATGCTACTGCACCTTTAATTGCGGTTTTGGTGGAAGCGCTTTATTATTTAGCGAATCAGTTGGAAGATATTTTAGTAGAGGCTACTAAGTCACTGGTTGAGAATTATTTCCAGTATTTGAAAGACAGCATTCGTAAGTCGGAATATTATCGATTGCTTTATCGGTTGTTGGGGAATGACGGGGGAATCGAACAGCAGTTAGAGGAGTTGTCACAGCGGGTTTCTCGTGCTTTGGTGAATGCGGCTGGCGTCGAGTGCGATCGCTACGTGCGAGAAAGTCCCCGTTTTTACGACGAAGGCACGTTTTCGATTTACCAATTCCGGGAAACATTGCAACAAACATCCCAAGGTTTTGACTGCGAAAATATGGTAGACGCGCAACCAGCAATTAGACAATTATTGAGGCTAGATTTTGAGCCGAAAGTATCTAGAACTATTCGGCAAACTTTCCGCCAAACTGTGAATCAAACGCTGAAAGAGCATTTGTTACCGATGGCGGAACAGCAAGCTGATGATATTTTGCAGAAATACAGTCAAGCCCGCGATTATTTGGAGCAAACTTTGGCACAGGAAGCTGAGGACAAAATTGCTAAGAATCTGCGGTTTCAAGCTGAAAATGAAGAGAAGATTCAAGAGTACGATCGGGCGGTTTCGGGGATTAATAGTTGTTTGCAGGCGATGAAGTTGCACGAGCATTTGTTGCCTGTAATTGAAGAGAATAATAGCGTTGTTGTGGATTGTGAATGATTGTGCTATAATAGCCAACAAAGAGCGACTTTAATTCTATGAACATTCGCCAAAAACTTCTAACAATAATCGAGCAACTTCCCGATGATAAGTTGGCAATACTTCTCAACCTAGCGCTGTTTTTGACAAGAGGGAAAGAATCTGTTCAACCGATGCTTGAATCTCAAGCTTATCAAGATTGGCTGAGTGCGGAAAATGACATTTATGACGAAATATTTGCCGATGAACTTACGGCGCGGTGATGTAGTGTTGGCTCAAGTGCCAATGCCTTCTACTCAGCTAACACAGTTTAAACTGCGTCCGGCTGTGATAATTTCGGCAGATAATCTCAACCAAATTCTTGACGATGTGATGGTTGTACCTTGTACTTCTAAGACAACTCGCCCTTTGACGGTGGCTCAATATTTGATAACAGGAGATGAAATTGCATTAGCTGGTATTAGAGTGGAGTCTGTAGTTAGATGCGAGTCCATTTTTACCCTAAATAAATCAATGATTACTCGCAAACTGGGTTCTCTTTCAACTGAGGCTATAAACCACGTTAATCGCTGTTTAATGGTAGCTTTGGAATTAGAAATAGTAGATTAAATAGGACTTACACGAGGGTGGCAAGAATATGGAAGATAAATTTGATTTTCACAACTGCGGTAATGAGGATGCTTTATCTTTCGGTAACGCAATGCTTAAAGTAGAAAAACTCAAGGAAACAGTAAATCAAGTTTTGCCGGAAAATGGGTTAGGACAGACACTCATTCAGTTGTTAAGCCAACAGCAACTAAATATTGATGTAGGTCTACAACGTAAGGCTTATCAAAAATGGTTTGGTGAAGGTATAGATTGTGAAATTCTCAGAGTGGGAGCTCAGGGCTGGAAGAAAGGAAAGATTAAGCTCAAACTTAATGTCACTATAGAATTTTGCCCAGACGAACCAGAAGTCGAAGAAAC
>JAYUGZ010000183.1:0-2148 GCA_043767465.1 Cyanobacteriota bacterium | reverse complement strand
AAGGGGGGCTGGGGGGGTGCTTTCTCAACAGCTACGGGAAGCATTAGCAGCATCAGGAAAAGAGCGAATTCGAGATTTAGTAAAAAACCCCCTGAGATGTTCGCTGCTGTGCGGCACTTGGCAATCCTTGGATGGTGATTTACCGGATACTAAGGCTAAGCTTTATCAGCGGTTTGTGACTACTTTGTATCAGTGGAAAAAACCGCGCCTGAATTGGATTCAGCAGCAGGATTTGAATGCGGCTTTGGGGAAATTGGCACTTTCTGGGATGTTAAATGAAACTGCGCGGTTTCAGTTGCGAGAAAGTGTGGGATATCGGGTGATGGGTGCATCGCAGTTTGAGTTGGCTTGTCGTTTGGGTTGGCTGAATTTAGTGGCGAGGGATGGGGAGACGCTGGAAGGGATTTATGCTTTTTACCATCCGACTTTTCAGGAATATTTTGCGGCGTTGGCGGTTGAGGATTGGCACTTTTTCTTGAATCATATTCCCCCAGAGGGCGGGCACAGGGGCACCGCTCCTACGAGGGATGGGGTGTATCGCATTTTTGAGAAGCAGTGGAAGGAGGTTATTTTGTTGTGGTTGGGGCGTGAGGAGGTAGGGAAGGAGGAGAAGGAAGAGTTTATTAAGGCGTTGGTTGAGTTTGAGGATGGGTGTGGTGATTTTTATAACTATCGGGCGTATTTTCTAGCGGCTGTTGGAATTGCTGAGTTTAAGGATTGTAGTCTTGCTGATGAGATTGTGTCGCAGATTATTCAGTGGGGATTTGGTTATTTTAATGAGGAAAAGCAGCAGTGGCAAACATTTATCGCTCCACTTGCAGAGGGCTCATGGGATATACTGAAGGAGACGGATGAGAAAAGGGCTATCTCCTCTTTAGCCGAGTTAATCCGTACTTCTCAGAATGAACATACCCGGAGTAACGCGGCAAAAAGTTTAGGGGTAATAGGCAAAGATAACCCAGTGGCGATCTCCGCTTTAGTCGAGTTAATCGCCAATTCAGGTAATGAATCTACTCAGATGGAAGCGGCAAAAAGTTTAGGGGTAATAGACAAAGATAACCCAGTGGCGATCTCCGCTTTAGTCGAGTTAAGCCGTAATTCAGGTGATGTGTCTACCCAGAGCAACGCGGTAGAAACATTAGGAAAAATAGGCAAATATAACTCAAAAGCGATATCCATTTTAGTCGAGTTAATCCGTAATTTAGGTGATGAAATTACCCGGTGGCGCGCGGCAGATAGCTTAGGAAAAATAGGCGAAAACAACTCAGAAGCTATATCCGTTTTAGTCGAGTTAACCCGCAATTCAGGTGATAAAATTACCCGGTGGTGCGCGGCAGATAACTTAAGAAAAATAGACAAAAACTACTCAGAAGCTATCGCCACTTTAGTCGAGTTAATCCGTAACTCAGGTGATGTATCTGCCCGTAGGCTAGCGGCATATAGCTTAGGGGAAATAGGCAAAAATAACCCAGAAGCTATCTCTGCTTTAATCGAGTTAATCAATACTTCTCAGGATGAATCTACTCGATACCAAGCAGCAGACAGCTTAGGGAAAATAGACAAAGATAACCCTGTGGCGATATCGGCTTTAGTCGAGTTAATCAATACTTCTCAGGATGAATCTACTCGGAGCAAAGCGGCATATAGCTTAGGAAAAATAGACAAAGATAACCTAGTGGCGATCGCCACTTTAGTCGATTTAATCCGAAATTCAGGTAATGAATATACCCGAAGGAAAGCGGCAGATAGCTTAGGGAAAATTATGAAAGGTAAACACTTCGTCCTCGCACTCTCAGGATTGAAAGATTTCCTAACTTCCGAAATCTCCGAAAACGATTTTAAGCGCTCTGAAATCTGCTACAAAGTCATCTGGGACTGCGCCCAAAAGATGACTTACCCAGAATTTCATCAAGCATGGCACACTCAACCCACGAATTCTCCAATACCCGACAACCACCCACAAAATACAGATATCCCCACACTCCTCAAACAACTCCAACCCACCGATAAAACCTGGGTCGTTCCCCTCAACATACGCGCCTTAGAAGGCGAAACCGATACAAGCCCGATCGCCCAAGAGCTCTGTACCCAACTATATCAAACAATCTTCCCCGCAGATACAGACATCCCCGCCATTCGCAACGCCCC
>JAYUGZ010000182.1:0-2150 GCA_043767465.1 Cyanobacteriota bacterium | reverse complement strand
TACTGGAAGGGGTTTTAGTTAGACCTTTTTCTGGTCAATCTGCTGTGGATTTACCGACTACGCTGCTGTACGGAATTTGCAGTTTGACGATCGCAACTTTGACAGCTTCGTTAATGGGTGCTTTGCAGGGTTTGCAAGGAGATCGCCAGCGGCAAGCAACTTTGGTAACATTAGCTTTTATCTTAATTCTGTTTCCGTTTATCGACCTTCAGGCTAAAACCGGCTGGATTGCTACGGTAGTACAGATTCAAATCTTTATTATGCTCGCCCTAGGTTTGAATATTACTGTGGGTTTTGCAGGTTTGTTGGATTTGGGATATGCGGCGTTTTTTGCGATCGGCGCTTACACCACAGCTTTGCTATCTTCCGGGCAGATAAATATTGCTTGGAATTTTTGGGTGGTTTTGCCGATCGCCGCCGGTGTAGCTGGCATTGCGGGCGTAATCCTGGGTATTCCCACACTGCGGCTCAAGGGCGATTATTTGGCGATCGTTACCCTCGGTTTTGGCGAAATTATCCCGGTGGTGTTTCGGAATTTAACCGCGATTCGCATCGATGAACCAATCTCGAAGATTGTCGCCGCTGTTTTGGGTAAGCCGGAATTGGTACTGTGTCTCGTTGGGTGCGATCGACCTTTTAACCTCACCGGCGGCGAAGCGGGCATCAACCCGATCGGGCGTCCATCTCTCCCGATCGTCGGCACATTCAGCACCGGTAACTACTTTCCCTGGTACTACCTAATTTTACTGCTCGTTGTCTTCGCCTACTTCATGATTTCGCGGCTGCGAGATTCCCGATTGGGACGGGCATGGAATGCCATGCGCGAAGATGAATTAGCGGCGAGTGCCATGGGCATTAACCTGGTCAAAACTAAACTTTCGGCTTTTGCGATGGGAGCGACGTTTTCGGGCTTTGCAGGTGCGTTTTACGCCGCGTATATCAGCGCGATTTTCCCCAGCGTCTTCGACTTCTCCGTCTCGGTAATTATCCTGTGTATGGTGATTTTAGGCGGTTTGGGTAACATGACTGGGGTGATTTTAGGCGCTATTATTATCATGTCTGCCGATCGGCTTTATCTACCCCAACTCGCCCAAGTCCTCAAAGGTTTTCTGAATACTTTTGTACTCCCCAGAATTGCAATTCCCCAGTTAGCCGACTTTCTAGCAACCAGTTTAGACCCGATTCAAATGCGCTTATTTCTATTCGGTTTAACTCTAGTTGTGATGATGATCGTGCGGCCGGAGGGGCTGATTCCCGATCGCCTTCACCAAGCAGAACTGCATTCGGATGGTGAAGCCAGCAATGAGTCTTTAGCTGATGCCAGAAGTCAATAGTAAGGATGAAAAATTAGCCATGAACAATGTAACTGGTACTGCTTTTATTGTTGCAGAATTTAGAGCCGAAGAAAATGAAGAAACCGCCCCGCTTTACACTGATAACGTAGTAAAAATCTGGCTGAATGAGGAAACAAACAGAATTGCCAGAGAAATCGCTCAAAATTCTCCCGCCGCGAAAGAAATGGTTAAGCTACGGACTAAGTATTTTGATGATGTTTTATCAAATCAAGTGCTAGGAGGTTGCAAACAAGTAGTTATTTTAGGTTCTGGCTTAGATACTCGCCCTGCGAGAATTAATGGAGAGAAAGTCACTTATTTTGAAATAGACGATCGCGCTACTCTTGAATTAAAGGAAGAAACTCTCAAAGCCCACAAAGTTAGGGCAAATGTTCGCTACATTCCCGGCGATTACGTAAAAGACGGTTTAATTTCCTTGCTGAAACACAGCGAATTTGATTTCGATCGGCTGACATATTTTTTGTGGGAAGGCAACACTACTTTGATTGCTAAAAAAGATGTAATATTTGTGCTAGAACAAATTCGTGACAATGTGAAAAATTTTCGATTGTCCTTTGATTATATGTCGGAAAAAGTGATTTTGAGAACGACGGGCTACCAAGATATTAATGATTACATAGATAAATACGAAAGTATGTATGCACCGTGGATTACGGGTTTTGACCAAATTGCCACTTTGGCTGACGAACTCAATCTCAAACTTATTGAGAACTTTTCGACGGCAGATTTGCACGCACAATATCGCCCTCTCCGTTCCCTGGAATCTAATCTTTTTAAGTTCTATTTTGTTTGTAC
>JAYUGZ010000181.1:0-5416 GCA_043767465.1 Cyanobacteriota bacterium | reverse complement strand
GAGGGACAGAGAAGTGCGGGCAAATGTTGGCAGTGTTCTAACAAGGAGGTTCGTTAACGCAAGCGCCTAATGTATTCCAAGTTTGCTGGCCGACAATGCCATCAACAGTAATCTTATTTTTCTTTTGAAAGTTGATGACTGCTTGTTCGGTTTTGGCACCGAAGAATCCATCAATTGCTAGGGGATATCCTTTTTTAACTAAGGATTGTTGGAGATAGCGCACGTCTTTATTGGCGGCAGGGCTGCTATCATTTCGTCGCAGTGTGGGCAAGGAAGAGCACATAGGTAATTGAGCTTGAATTTCGTTTGTGGTTTGCATGGTTTGATTGGGGATTAGTGGTTTGCAAGTTGTTTGAACCTGCTATTCCCTAGTTGTAGCTGTAGGGGAAAGTGCTTTAACAGTCGCTTTTTTTAGTGACACTTATCTGAGGTAGCTCAGATGAGTGACAGACGAAGGGTAGCTGGCAACGGATGTAACGGATGTAACGGAGGTGCGTTGAGGGTTCAGGGTTGAGGGTTGACTTAATTCGTCATTCCTGGAGGCATAACCTAATTATGTAAAGTCCCAGGAAATAAGTGCAGCGGAGATTCTTGGCATGAGCTACAATGCTTTCTATCGGGGAACTTGCCGCTTTTGGCTCGGTGCTTTTTATCGCATCACGCATCCGAACCGGCTAATTTCGACCCAATTAGCGACAATTAGCTGGAACTAATTACTAATTACGCTCAAATGCAAGAATGGGCCGATTTGTGTGGCAGCTCTGGGAACTGAGGCGATTTACTATGTTATTGAAAAATATCAGCAGATCGATCGCAAAATTGTACAGCAGCGTGCCCCTCCGTTTAACGCTGACAGTGCCATTTGTCCTGCAAACTGTCGCCGCAGTGAGCCTAGTAGGATATTTGTCTTTCCTCAACGGACAAAAAGCTGTTCAACAACTCGTCAATAGCTTGCAGGGCGAAATTAGCGATCGCATCCAAGAACACCTCACAGATTACTTAGAAAAACCTCAGATCATCGCCCGACTCAATGCAGGTGCAGCTCAACTCGGCAAGCTGCATCCAGCAGATGTGCCAGCAACACAGCGCTACTTTTGGCAGCAGATGCAAATATTTTCCTCGGTGCGAGACATTTATTTAGGCAGTAAGGAAGGTGTATTTATCGGAGTTAGACGAGAAGAATCAGGGCAATTTGTTGCGAGAATCACCGAAAATTTTCCTCAGCGTTCTTACTATGCTTTAGATGACCAAGGCTATCCCACTAATTTATTAAGTTTTGAACCGAATTACGACCCGCGAGTTCGCCCCTGGTACATCAGTGCAACAGCCGAAAAAAAATTAGTTTGGACTGAAATTTATACATTTTTTCAGGGCGATTTGGGAATCACAGCGGCTGAGCCTTTCTATGACGATCGAGGTGACTTTGTGGGAGTAATGGCAGTCGATATTATTCTGAGCCAGATTGGAGATTTTCTCTTAAAAATGAAAATTAGCCGATCGGGTCAAACTTTCATTATGGAGCGATCGGGCGCTTTAGTGGGCAGTTCCACAGACGAAAAACCCTACACCCTGGGCCCAGACGGCAAAGCTCGACGATTGCTGGCAATTGACAGCAAAAATCCTTTAACTAACGCCGCAGCTAAACACATCATTAGTAATTTCAATTTAAGCTTTGTCGAACCGCCCCAAAAACTGCAATTTCAACTCAAAAATCAGCGGCATTTTGTGCAGATATTGCCGTACAAAGACCCGAGCGGAATCGATTGGTTAGTAGTGATAGTGATTCCAGAAAACGATTTTATGGCAGAAATTCATGCCAACACTGCTAGCACTCTTTTACTCTGCATCGCCGCGCTAATTCTAGCAACAATTATTGGCGGTTTTACGGCTCGCTCGATCGCGCGGCCAATTCTGCGGTTAAACGCAGCAGTCAAAAATATCGCCCGAGGAGAATGGGATCAGACACTAGAGTGCGATCGCGCCGACGAAGTAGGCGAGCTCGCCAAATCCTTCACCAGCATGGTATCTCAACTGCAAACATCCTTCGCCGCCCTCGAAAATAACAATCAAGAATTGCAGCAACTCGACAAACTAAAAGACGAATTCTTAGCCAACACCTCCCACGAATTCCGAACTCCCCTCAACGGGATGATTGGCATTGCCGAATCAATGATTGACGGCGCCACCGGAACTTTATCGGAAATTCAGCAGCAAAATTTGTCAATGATTGCCAGCAGCGGCAGGCGTCTCAACGAACTTGTTAACAATATTCTCGACTTTGCTCAACTCAAAAATCACAAACTAGAATTGCAGCTTCACAGCGTAGGAATCAAGTCGATTGTCGAAGTTGTCATCACAGTCAGCCAATCTTTAACCGGCACAAAAAATTTGCAGTTAATCAACAATATTCCAGGAGATTTGCCCTTGGTTTGGGCTGACGAAAACCGCCTGCAACAAATTCTCTACAACTTAATTGGCAATGCGATTAAATTTACCGATTCTGGCACTGTAGAAATATCAGCAAAAATTGTAGATGCCGACGGCGAAACCTTCCTCGAAGTCCCCGCATCAAGCCCGGATTTGCAAATAGCTGTCACCGTTTCCGATACAGGAATCGGAATTCCCGCCGCGAATCTCGATCGCATTTTTGAGCCATTTGAACAAGGCGACGGTTCCACAGTCAGGCAACACGGAGGAACAGGTTTAGGTTTAACACTATCCAAACAATTTGTCGAACTCCACGGCGGTAAAATATACGCAGTATCCCAAGTCGGCATCGGTTCCCGTTTCACATTTACCCTGCCTTTTTCTCCCGAACAAATTCATCCTAGCGAATCGGCAATAAATCCGCACCCAGCCACAAAAACTAACGGTTTAGCCTCCGAAAATAACAGAATTAAAGATTATTTATCCAGCCATTTACATTTATCTCACCCCGCTAAGAATCCCGCAGCTAAAGCGGCCACGCCATTAGAAGTCGAAAAATTTAAAATCCTCATAGTTGACGACGATCCGATCAACCTGCAAGTTTTAAACAATCACCTTTCTCTGCAAAATTACAGAGTCATTCAGGCACTAAACGGCGAACAAGCCTTATCACTCCTCGAAAGCGGACAGCATTTTGACTTGATCGTTCTCGACATCATGATGCCCAGAATGTCTGGTTATGAAGTCTGCGCCAAACTCAGGGAAAAATATCCCTCCCACGAGTTGCCAGTAGTCATGTTGACGGCGAAAAATCAAGTTTCAGACTTAATAGTAGGATTTCAATTCGGCGCCAACGACTATCTAACCAAACCCTTCTCGAAAGACGAACTTTTAACCAGAATTAAGTCTCACATCAACTTATCGAAAACTAACAGCGCCTACGGGCGATTTTTCCCCGATGCTTTCTTAGAATTTCTGAAAAAAGAAAGCATTGTGGATATCCAATTAGGCAATCACGTCAGCAAACAAATGGCAGTTATGTTTAGCGATATTCGCTCGTTTACTGCCCTTTCCGAAACCATGACTCCGCAGGAAAACTTTGACTTTGTTAATGCTTATCTGCGAGAAGTAAGTCCGAAGATTAGAGAGCATCACGGCTTTATTGTCAAGTATTTAGGAGATGGGATGATGGCTGTTTTTCCTAACGGTGCTGACGATGCACTCAAAGGTGGAATCGCGAAATTGCAACAAGTTCACAAATATAATGTCGATCGCAAAAACAGCGGATATCAACCGATTCAAGTCGGCGTAGGAGTGGATTTCGGTCACATGATGGTGGGGATAGTTGGGGAAGCACAGAGAATGCAGGGAGATGCTTTTTCGGATCATGTCAACTTAGCGTCTCGTTTGGAAAGTCTCACTAAGTTATATGGAGTATCGTTAATAATTTCCGAGAAAGTTTTGGATAATTTGACTCATCCCGAACAGTATCAAATCCGTTTTTTAGACAGAGTAATTGTCAAAGGTAAACAGCAGCCAATTTCCATCTATGAAGTCCTCGACGGAGAAACAGAGTTAGTCAGGGAAATGAAGTTACAAACTCAGCAGGATTTTACACGGGGTTTAGAACATTATCGCCGTCACGAATTTAAGGCAGCTAAAATTTGTTTTTATCAAGTTTTAGCCGTTAATCTCGACGACAAAACGGCTGCACTGTATTTAGATAGACTCAACCATTTGATAGAAAAGGGCGTCCCGGAGAATTGGTCTGGGGTTTGGACTTTAACTCAGAAGTGATCTCGTAGTATCGATAGATAGTAGATTTGCGGCTGTCAAACAACTTGATAATTGAGTCAACGACAATTTCTGTAACTATCGGGTTAAAGTCGCAAATAAAGTCATCAGCTTCGAGATTTTGCCTAAAAAATTCCTTAGCCCGATCGCACTGATAGCGCATTTCGTCAAAGCCAACAACTTTCACCATAAATGTCGCTAGCGGCGAGTTTTCCAAATCGGTATTAGAACTGCTTTTAGCCCGCCCATTTTCTAATAAATTAAAGACTTCCTCTTCTAAACCACTTTGAGGTTGGTAAGGGTTTTCTATTTCTGGAAAAAAGCTTTCCATGCGCAGGCCTCCACCAGCTTTATCGGGGAGTTCTCCCATCATCATCGCTAGAGAAACATCGATTCCCAAACCCGAAGAAAGAGCTTCCAGCAGGGCGATAGCAACCAGTTTGCAGCCCAAATAAAGCTTCGCAATTTCCAGATTGTACTTAGCAGTAGTTTCCCAGCGCTGATAGGTGCGATCGTCTGGATATCCCTCAAACTGCCGGAAAATCACCTCAGGCTTGAGATAACTTAAAAAACCTTCCATCTTCTGCAAAGCAACTCGGTAGTCGCGAACCGTGTAAAAACCGCAGCAGGTAAGATTGTGATTGGTTTCCGGCAATAAATTCCAGGTATTTGCCAAAAAATGGGCTGAACTCTCGTAAGCAAAACTAATCACATCCCGGTTAGAAATTTGCACAGCTTTTTTCACAGTTTCCCGCATTTGCTCGTCAGTCAAACTAAGGTTAAACAGGCTAGTTATTGCTTGCAAGCGGTCGTAAAGGATCTGGCTTACCGTTACTCCACACTCGGCGGCGCGAAACGGAATTGTTGCTTCAATGCAGGCGGCAATTTCAAGCAATTGCTCGCGTTTTAGAAATGGTTCTAGTGCTTTTGCTGCAACCAAAGCGCTGAGAAATTCGTTTTGTCCAGCGAAGGGATTGAGCACTTCTCCCGCTACAAAACCGAATACGAGCATTACCATCTCGAAGGTAGCATCCGCAGGCAGTTCAGATCGATCGCGAATCTGTAGCTGTTTGTTAACCTCTTTTGTCAGAGGAGTGATGTAGTAGCTGACGTTAAAGTTAATGCTGCGATCGATCTGAACTGCCTGCGGATGCTACCTTCGAGATGGTAATGCTCGTATTCGGTTTTGTAGCGG
>JAYUGZ010000180.1:0-2155 GCA_043767465.1 Cyanobacteriota bacterium | reverse complement strand
CAGTGGCGCGGTAGTGACCGATATTTGTCATGCAGGAACCGACAAATACTTCGTCAACCCGATCGCCCGCAACCGCACTCAACAGCTTCACATTATCCGGGTCATTCGGCGCAGCCACAATCGGCTCTTTAATCTCGTTGAGATCGATTTCGATGATTTCCACATATTCAGCATCAGCATCCGCTTCTAGGAGCACCGGATTAGCCAGCCATTCCTCCATCTTCGCCACCCGGCGCATCATCGTCCGCGCATCTTGATAGCCCCGCGCCATCATGTTTTTCAGCAGCGCGACATTGGAACGAATGTACTCGGAAACCGTCTCCACGCTCAGTTTAATCGTGCATCCAGCGCAAGAACGCTCGGCCGTAGCATCGGTCAATTCAAAAGCCTGCTCGACCTTCAAATCGGGCAAACCTTCAATCTCCATAATCCGCCCAGAAAAGATATTCTTCTTGTTCTGTTTTTCGACAGTCAGCAAACCTTTTTGAATTGCCACGTAGGGAATTGCATTCACAACATCCCTGAGCGTTACTCCGGGCTGCAATTCACCTTTGAACCGCACTAAAATCGATTCCGGCATATCCAAAGGCATCACGCCCAAAGCAGCAGCAAATGCTACCAATCCCGAACCCGCCGGAAAGGAAATTCCCAGCGGAAAACGAGTGTGAGAATCGCCGCCGGTTCCTACTGTATCCGGCAATAACATCCGGTTCAGCCAAGAGTGAATGATGCCGTCTCCGGGCCGCAAAGCAATGCCGCCCCGCTGAGCCATGAAATCGGGCAATTCATGGTGAGTTTTAACATCAACTGGTTTTGGATAGGCGGCAGTGTGGCAAAAACTTTGAATTACCAAATCGGCGCTAAATCCCAAACAAGCCAGTTCTTTTAATTCGTCCCTGGTCATCGGGCCGGTGGTATCTTGGGAACCGACTGTGGTCATGACTGGTTCGCAAGATGTACCTGGACGAACGCCGGACAAACCGCAAGCTTTGCCTACCATTTTCTGCGCCAAAGTAAAGCCTTTGTGGGTATCTACTGGGATGGTGGGACGGGTAAAAATAGTGCTGAGTTCTAGTCCTAAAGCTTCGCGGATTTTGTCGGTGAGAGTGCGTCCGATTAATAGGGGAATTCGGCCGCCGGCGCGAACTTCGTCTAGTATTGTGTCGGGTTTGAGGGTGAAGGTGGAGATGATTTCTCCGGCTTCGTTGGTGATTTCGCCTTTGTAGGGATGGATGGTGATTACCATGCCGGTTTCCATTTTGGCGACATCGCATTCGATCGGCAATGCACCGGAATCTTCAGCGGTATTGAAGAAAATCGGGGCGATCGCACTTCCTAAAATATAACCGCCGCCGCGCTTGTTCGGCACAAACGGAATATCGTTGCCAATGTGCCACAGCACCGAATTAATCGCCGATTTCCGCGACGAACCGGTGCCGACAACATCGCCGACATAAGCTACGGGATGGCCTTTTTGCTTCAATTGGGCAATAGTTTGCAGAGCATCGGGCATCTTGCTCTCCAGCATCGCCAAAGCGTGCAGCGGAATGTCCGGCCGCGTGGTAGCGTGAGGTGCTGGCGACAAGTCGTCGGTATTGGTTTCTCCCGGTACTTTGAAGACTGTCACCGTTATCGTTTCCGGGAGTTGGGGGCGGCTGGTGAACCACTCGGCATCAGCCCAAGAATCGACTACCTGTTTGGCGTAAGGATTGGTATCGGATAATGTCAGAATGTCGTGGAAAGCGTCAAATACTAGCAGCGTTTTGCTCAAGGCCCGGGCTGCGGTGGCGGGAATGGCAATTTCGGCTGTGGGATGCAGCAAATCGATTAAAGAGTGGACGTTGTAACCGCCCATCATTGTCCCCAGCAGGTAAACTGCCCATTTGGGAGCAATTAGGGGGCTGTGGATTTCGCCTTTAGCAACACCGGTTAAAAAACCAGCTTTGACGTAGGCGGCGCTGTCTACTCCGGGCGGCACGCGATCGCGCAATAATTCGACTAAGAATTCCTCTTCCCCGGCTGGGGGATTTTTCAGCAGTTCGCAAAGTTCTGAGGTTTGCTGAGCATCTAATGGCAGTGGTGGAACTCCCTGATTGGCTCGTAAAGCAGCCTGTTGGCGGTAAGACTCAAGCATTTATCGTGTCTCCTCGGATAG
>JAYUGZ010000179.1:0-5416 GCA_043767465.1 Cyanobacteriota bacterium | reverse complement strand
GGCCAAACAGGCCAAACAGGCCAAACAGGCCAAACAGGCCAAACAGGCCAAACAGGCCAAACAGGCCAAACAGGCCAAACAGGTCATTGGCCAAACAGGTCAGGGGGCATTGGGCATTTTTTGTAATTTATTCCCTGTGTCCTATTGAACTCAAATAAGCGTTAGATTTTGGTAGTAATTTATCGACAATTGGTTTAAATTTGCTTACTTCTTCGCTGGTGATAAGTTGTCTAGCATAGGCTAATCTTAACCAGTTTACTGTTTCGTACAAAGAGCCTCTCGCAATTTTTACAAAACGCCGATTATCTTGGTCATTATAACGACCTCTTCCTTCTGCAATATTAGCACAGACACTATCAGCAGACCGAACGATCTGTTTGCCCATCGTATCTTTTGTGAAGTAATCCCATTTTTTAACAATCTCCCAAATCTGATTCGCCAAACTTTCCGCCAACTTATCAGAAAAATGGGTTTAACACTCCATCCTTTTAGGACGGCTTTTCTTGATTCTAGAATGGGTTGACATCTTTTGTAGACCAATGTAAAATTAAATAACAAACCGATTCTAGCATGACAAATGAAAGCCCGGTATCAGTACAGATTTTACCCAACCGATCAACAACGACAGAGCTTAGCTCAGTTGTTTGGTTGCATTCGGGTAGTCTGGAATGATGCCCTGGGTTTTTGTCGTTCTGCTGAAAAGTTACCAGGATACAACAAGCTTTCGGCCTTACTTACTCAATCAAAAAAAACAGAACAAAGGCAGTGGTTGAAAGATGTTTCGTCTGTTCCATTGCAACAATCTTTGCGACACTTAGATGTAGCCTACCGCAACTTTTTCAATTCCCGCAACGGCAAGCACAAAGGCAAGAAATCTGGTTTACCTAAATTCAAGAAAAAGACAAACAATCAAACCGCCGAATTTACTAAGACCGCTTTTTCGGTTTCCGGTGAGTATGTCTATCTAGCAAAGATAGGTGATATCAAGCCTGTTTCGCGCGTGAGAATTGCCGTCAGCGCCTAGTTCCGTGACTGCGATCAAAGACTGTAGCAACAGATATTTCCTAAGTTTTGTTGTTGAAATTGAACCGAAAATGCTAGAGTCCACCAATCAGTCTGTGGGAATTGACCTGGGATTAAAGACTTTTGCCGTTCTGAGTACAGGTGAGAAATTTAAAAGTCCCGACTATTCCAGGTGTGACAGAAAAATCAGGAAACTTCAGCGCAAATTAGCACGTCAAAAAGAAGGTTCTAATCGAAGATATAAAACAAGACTAAAGATTGCTAAATTACACAATCAGATAGCTGATACCAGAAAAGACTTTCTACACAAAGTTTCAACCAAAGTAGTGAGCGAAAACCAAGCAATTATTTTGGAAGACTTAAATGTTTCAGGCCTGGTTAAAAACCGTAAGCTATCTAGAGCAATTAGTATGCAAGGTTGGCGTGAATTTAGGCTATTATGTGAGGCAAAATCCGAGAAATTTGGTAGAACTTTTAGTACCGTTAGTAGATGGGAGCCTACAAGTCAGATTTGCTCGGATTGTGGTTTTAGATGGGGCAGATTAGAGCTGAAAGTTAGGACTGTTACCTGCTTAAATTGCGGAAAAACTCACGATAGAGACGAGAACGCGGCCAAGAATATAGATCAAGTCGGGATGGGGAATCGCCACGACTCTAAACGGACACAGAGGGACTGTAAGACTGGCTTGCCAGCAAGACCCGATGAAGTGTCAAGAATCACCGCACATAAGAGGTCGGTGAGTATTTCAAAAACCTCTAATTCCTCAAAATCAGGTCTTCCCATAATTACCTCAAACACTCAGTTATATTAAATGCCCAATGACCTGTTTGGCCAATGACCTGTTTGGCCTGTTTGGCCAATTACCCATTACTAATCCCGGCCATTAAAGCGAGAATTTTGTCAAGCAATTGCTCGGGGTGAATCGGTTTAGCCAAACAATCGTTAGCTCCCGCCGTCACGAAAGATATCTGATCTGCGGGAATTTCCTGAGCACTTAAAGCTAAAATTTTGATATTTTTTGTAGCTGGTTTTTGGCGCAGTTGTTGAATTATTTCGCAGCCATTCATACCTGGCAAACGCATATCGACAATCACAGCATTGGGCTGCAAAAGTTCAATTTGTTCTACCGCCGCCGAACCTTCAATCATCCACACTACTTGCAGTCCTGCGGCTGTCAGGATATCGCAAATTAGCATGGCAGTTTCTTCATCTTCTTCGACGAGGACGAGGCTGCCACGCAATGAGGAAGAATGCAGCGGTAAAGATGAATTCGATTTTTCGTATTTGAATTTTGTGGATTCATCTTTGGTTTGAGTTTGGATTGGTATGAAAACAGTAAAAGTAGAGCCGACATCAACTGTAGAGTTGACTTCGATCGCGCCGCCATGAAGCTCTACTAATTGTTTAGTTAATGCCAATCCCAAACCTGTGCCTCCGTATTCGCGGCGATAGGGGGAATCTAACTGCTGGAATTTTTGAAACAAGAGCGATCGCTGATTTTCGGGAATTCCAATGCCGGTATCTTTGATTTGAAAAACAGCGGTGCTACCTGCGGGTGCAGTACCGGGCTGTCGCACTGCTGGCGTTCGATTTTGATCTTCTGTTACCCAAACTCGCAGGATGACTCGCCCGCCTTCGGGAGTGAATTTAATGGCATTTCCTAATAGATTAAACAGGATTTGTCTCAGGCGGCGCGGATCGGCGATGAAGCGATCGCATTCTTGTTTGATCCGCTGTTCTTGCATTAGTTCCACGCCCTTAGCCACAGCTTTTTCTTTGAGGGCGTGCAGGCTCTGAGAAGCTAATTTAGAAATTGAAAATTCACTGATTTTTAATACTGCTTTCCCTGCTTCTACTTGCGACAAATCTAAAATATCGTTGATTAATTCTAATAAGTGGTCGCCGCTATCTCGGATAGTTTGCAGGTACTGGCGCTGCTTGGCGATCGGGACTTCTTTGGCGCCAACTTTGCCATAAGACCACCGCAGCAGCGTGTCGGAAATGCCGATGACGCAGGTGAGGGGAGTGCGCAATTCGTGGCTCATAGCTGCCAAAAATTCGCTCTTGGCGAGGCTGGCGGACTGGGCGGCGGCTAGTGCATCGCGTAGTTCTTGCGTGCGCTCTATGACGCGCTGTTCTGAGGTACACTTTTGTTGCTGAACTTCTGCATAAAGTTCGGCTTGGTAAATGGCGATCGCCAAATGCTCTGCTATTTGCCGCAAAAATGTGATTTTGGTTTCTTCCCACTCCCGCACAGTACACTGGTGGGCAATTAGCAGCCCCCACAATTCATCTTGAACTACGATCGGCACTAGCAACTTCGCCCGCACCTTGGCCCGCCGCATCAAATCTAAAAAACAAGGCTGCGAAGAGTAAGTTGTTTCCACATCAGTGACGCACAAAGCTAAACCTTTGCGGTACTTCTCTCTGTCGAGGACTCCATCGGGAAAACACTGGGCGCCTTCAGTAAAATTCAGTACAGACGAGATAGCATCGCTAGCTAAAGCTTCGTAGGTGACGCGACCTAAATATAAGTAAGCACCGGAATTTTGGTTGACTGCACTACACCCAGAAACCGCCGCAGCTATTTCTTTATCTAACTCGTTATTGTGGGGCGCTGGCACTTTTTCAAATTGATAAATTAACAAGCGATCGACATCCAAAAAATCTCGCACTCTCGAAACTGCTTTTGACAAAATTACAGGCAATTCCAAAGTCTGGCGGATTTGAGTTGTCACCTGATTCAAAAGTCGCTCTTGTTCGAGCTGTTGTTGCAAAGCATCTTCCACTGGCTGACAAAATGGAATGCAGGAACTGGGAATTTGTACGTGATTGACGGCTTCGGCAATCTGGATGTTTAGCGTTTCGGGAGCTATCAGTTTGGGCGCGGAATTTTCCTCTATTTCTGTTTGGGTATGTAGGGGTGGGTGACTGTTTTTGCTGGCATCGGTAGCGAGAATATCCAGCAAATTTAGGGTGAATTCGCTTTGCAGAACGGCGGAGTTGGGCTGTAGATTTTTAATTGCTTGTTTGAGGGCGCGAATGTCAATTTTTCGCGAGGTTGCGGGCGTTGTTTCTGCGAGTTTGTCTGCGAGGGGAGAGAGAAAGTTGGCGATCGCCCCGGGTTCGAAAGTCAACTCCACGTTTAATTGCGAACTGAGATGTTTTTCGCTGTGTTTGCGTCCATTTGTTGCTGCCTCATCTAATAGTTTGCCCCGCAGCAGCGCGCTAAACCGATCTGACAGCACTGCTGCAAACCTTTGGGACGAGTTTGGCCCGCGATTTTCAGCATCCGCAAGATCATCTTCGGCGAGCCAAATCGCCCCAGGGAGTTCAGCCATTTGCTGTAACAACTGGTAAGCAGCCTCAAAGGTTGCGATCGGCAAAGTCCGATTTAAGGTTTTTGGTTTCAATCTAGGTATTTTCCCGGTTGTTTGCAAGAACAAAATATAAATGCCCCTGTTTGGGGGACAGAACCCGGGGCGCTGCGGGGGCGAGCTCTCCAAGAAACTTGAGTTGAAAGTAGTCACAAGGCAAGCTGTCGTCAGGGCTCCTGAGCCAGAGAGCTGATTTCTCCCTGTAGTTGTGATTACTTTAAACAATCTTATTCCAGTATAATATCAATATATAATTTGTTAACTTCTACTTAACACTATCCGGGTAAATGAGCAATCCAACTCAACTCACCCCCGATTTCACGATCGGACATCTAGCGTGTCACCACTTCCCAGTGAGTGCTGCAACTCCAGCACAGGTAGTGGCTGAAAGATTCGAGCAAGAACCCGAGCTGCCGGGAGTGATTATCACTCACGAATCACAGCTATTGGGCATGATTTCTCGCGTCAAGTTTCGAGAGCAAATAAGTCATCCCGAGCGCGTAGAACTTTACAGACAGCACCCAATTCGTTGCTTGTTAGATTATATTAGAATTCCGCCTTTGCTGCTAGCGGAAAACTGGAAAGTTGAGGATGCCGTGCAAGCCTCTCTCAACAGGCAAAAAGACTTGATTTATGAACCAATTATTGTGGTTATGGAAAACCAGAGCCTCCGCATATTAGACGTTCAGACTCTGGTGGTTGCCCAGTCTCGACTTTTAGCACAAGCTCACAAAAATCTTAAAAAATACCGCATAGAAAGACACAAGTATCTGGGAATTATTCAACAAGAACAGGCAAAGTTTCACGAATGCAACGAGCTGTTGAAATCCCACCAGAGGCAAGCAAAAAAAACTCAGGATGCTCCCAATTCGCAGCAAATTGTTCTGGTAAAAAAAGCTGAAGAAATTGCTGAAATTAATCAGCAATTCGTGAGGATTGCCAAGCTGATTTCCTCGGAAGGGCGCCAAGCATTTCAAGCTACTTTTCAAGGTGCTAATTCTATTTGCAACAATAC
>JAYUGZ010000178.1:0-2159 GCA_043767465.1 Cyanobacteriota bacterium | reverse complement strand
ATTTTGAAGTGCTGGTAATCGATCAAACTCGCACCCATGACTCGGAAACTCAAGTTTATTTAGAAGAATTGGCAAATGCGGGTAAAATTCGGTGGTTTCGGGTAGATTGGGCGAGTTTGCCGGCTGCTCGAAATTATGCAGTGCGGCGCGCAGTTGGAGAGATTATTTTATTTATTGATGATGATGTACAATTGCCAGATGGTTTTTTGGCGGCTCACGCTGGCAACTATTTAGAAAAACCGGATGTGGGATGTGTGGCGGGTAGGGTTTTTGACAGGATGAAATTGGGCGATTCTGGAGGCGATTTGACGATCGACTTTTTGCCCTCTGAAGCGATGGATGCAGGGATTGCGTGGTATTTTATCGATTTGGTGCATACAGTCAAACCGCAGCAGGTGCTCTCGGCTAGGGGCTGCAATATGTCGTTTCGCTCCTCAGTTTTTGCCGAGTGGGGGCTGACTTTTGATGAGCGGTTTGCAGGGAGTGCGGTGCGGGAAGAGTCGGATTTTTGTTTGAGATTGCGATCGACTAACATGAAAATTTGGTACGATCCCAATGCCTGTTTAGTTCACTTGGGGGAGGAGAGCGGCGGATGTCACGATGTCAGCACGCGATCGATCGAATATCAAATCACATTTTATCACAACCACTTCCTGATGGGATTGAAAAATTTAACACCCTTTCAATGCCTGCGATTTTTCGCCAAACTCTTTGACTGCCACGTCTTGGGAAATCCACCTTGCTACAAAAGCCGATCGCCCTTTAAAATCCTAACTAGATTTAGTTTTTATATCCTCGGTTTTATCAGTGCTCTCATTACACTCATCAAATCTGTCTGGAATGACGGACAAAGTTACACCAATCAAGACAACATTAACCCTAAATAATGCCCAATGCCCAATGCCCAATGCCCCATTCCCCAAAATGAGAATCCTCGTTGCCAGCCACACCTATATTGTGGACATAAATCGGGAAAAGTTCAAGATATTAGCACACCTCAAACCAGACATTGAAGTAACAGTTATAGTGCCGCGACGCTGGAAACCCGGAGGCGTACAAAATAAAATCATAGAAACGCAATTCACTCAAGAAGGCTCATTTAAAGTAGTCCCAGTCTCCAACTTTAGTCAAAACAATCAAGGTCTGCTAACATTTGGGACTGATTTAATTGAACTTCTGCAAAAAATTAGACCGCAGATTATCCAAGTCGAACAAGGTTCAAAATCCCTCGCTTGCGCGCAGTTAATTTTACTCAACAAACTGCTGAAACTCAAAGCAAAAAATATATTTTTTACCTGGTGGAATCTGCCTTATCAATTGAAATGGCCCGTTTCAGTCTTAGAAAATTACAATTTCAATCACACCGACGGAATCATTGCAGGCAACCTAGACGGAGCGAAAATTTTGCGCGAGCGGGGCTATCAAGGTGCACTGAAAGTAATGCCGCAACTCGGAGTAGATGAAACTTTATTTCGTTGCACGGGTAAAGATGCTGACTTGTGTCGCAAGTTCGGCATTGAACAGACAGATTTTGTGGTTGGATTTGTAGGGCGATTTGTCGAAGAAAAAGGATTGCTTACTTTAGCTGAAGCCTTGGCAGGGTTGAAAAAAATCCCTTGGAAGTGGCTGTTAGTGGGACAAGGAAAATTGCGATCGCACCTGGAACAAAAATGTATAGAATGGGGCATCAGCGACCGAATAATCTGGGTAGAAAGCGTTTCCCACGAAGCAATACCCCCCTACATTAACTTAATGAACTGCTTGGTATTGGCCTCGCAAACCAGCTATAAATTCAAAACTTTGACTGCTGTGGGGTGGAAAGAACAATTCGGTCATGTTTTAATCGAAGCGATGGCTTGTAAAATTCCGGTTATCGGTTCCGACTGCGGGGAAATTCCCCACGTCATCGGCGATGCAGGGCTGATATTCCCCGAGGGAAATGCGGGGGTTTTGCGAGATTGTTTGCGACAACTGATGGAGCGGCCGGAGTTTGCTGCTGATTTGGGCGATCGGGGTTATTATCGAGTTATGAATAATTATACAAATCAAGCTTTAGCTGAACAGTTATTGGAATTTTACAAAGAATTGTTGTAATTTTTAGCGCTATAATGCAAGTGTTAAATAAAAACTGTGGTAAATGTCTATTCCTTCCGAAATAC
>JAYUGZ010000177.1:0-5437 GCA_043767465.1 Cyanobacteriota bacterium | reverse complement strand
TGCTAGGTGTTCTCCTACTTGTTTAGCAAATTCGATTTCGTCTTCCTGCCAATCGCGGGGTTCGCCGCAGGAGTGAATGCAGAGCAATCCCCACAAATGTTGCCCTTGTAGCAGGGGTACGACTAAGTTTGCTCTGATTTGAAATCGCTTGAGGATTCTGAGGTGGCAGCCGCTCAACCGGGCTTTGTAGATGTCGCTGACTGCTTGAACGTATCCTTTGGCATAGTTGGCTGCAAATTGTTCGCCGAAGCAGTGATCGTGCACTTTTGCGCCCAGGGAGGGGCTGTATTGGGGCAGCACGTCTTCTGATACTACTTCGCCGTCGTTCCAGTCGGACTCGGGAATGAAGCGGTAGACGGCGACTCGATCGGCATTTAGGAGTTGCCTGACTTCGGTGGCTGTGATTTTGAATATTGTGTCTAAGTCTAGGGATTCGCGAATTTTGCCAATCACTCCCATCAGCGCTTGCAGCTTTTTGAACCAGGTTTGAGACTGGGTTTCTCTTTCTAGACGAGCTAGCTTTTCGCGCAGATTGCTTACTTCTTGATACAGGTATTCATGAAACATAATTTTATTTGTTTAGTTATTTTGCGGTTTGGGATCGAGGTATAGCAGTTGACAATGGACAGTTGACTGTTGCATAACGGGAATCAAACCATTGATACAGTACGGGTATCGCCTCTATTCATGAAGTTATTTATGTCCTCACCGATGTGGCGGTTGCTATACATAGCATCCCCATAGCGCCCTGCAAGTCGAGCCTGGTAAATCAACAAGGCAAAGGACAAATTCTGCTGCTTCTGCTAGCACTTAGCAGCTACTCGTCCTGCAGATCCGTATTTTTTCTAGATTTGGAGGTCAATCGACTATCTTAACTCAGTATATTTACGGTAAAAACGGGCGATCTGTGATTGGCTGCGTCATCAATTGTCAATAATTGAGAATTGTACTGGCCCAACTTACGGATCAACCCGGTTTCTTAAAGTAATTGAGTCCGGGAAGCTGGGAAACTGGAAACGAGAAACCCGGTTTCATGGCGGGAGTGGGCCCAGAGTCTTGACTAATCGTGACATTTTTTGCGATCGCCTGCGGTCGCAATTGTCACTTTTTTATTATTACCGAAAACTCGATGGATTGTTTCGTGGGGTTGGCGATCGAATATCCTGTTGGGAGCGCCTCTATTAAATTTTGTCTAAATTGAGCGATCGGCTTTTTCTCCCTTTTTCGCTAATTCTTGATCGCTCTGCGATGACTCTATTTTATGCAGCCCTTGGGGAAATCAGATCTTTGAGATGATTTTCCGGGCATTCTCATCATTTTATGCGAGAGATTTGATTTCTTAAACTTATTAAAATCTACCCAACTTTAATTGCATAAATATTTTGGCGATCGGGAAACCGCAGATGCAACGCCGAACCCCACAGATAATTTTAACATAATAAGAGGGCGCTTTCAACCGCCATCTTATTATCTATCGCCTTCAGTTTTTTATACTTTTCGTTGACTCGCGATTACTTAGTTGCAGCAGTTTTTAGTATCCTCTTTGCTTCCTCAATATTTTGGGAAACCACTTTACCAGATTCAATTAAAGCTGCTTTTTCGGCATCGCTGAGTTCGAGTTCGATTACCTGTTCAACGCCGTGATATCCCAACCGACAGGGAACTCCTAAAAATATATCTTGTACCCCATATTGACCATCCAAATAAACTGAGCAAGGCAAGAGTCGCGATTGATTTAATAAAATAGATTCCACCATCAAACAGGTAGAAGATGCGGGTGCAAAATAAGCACTACCAGTCTTCATCAATCCGACAATTTCTGCGCCGCCGTGGCGAGTCCGTTGTACAATGCGATCGATCGCCCCAGCATCCATAAGTTGATCAATGGGAATGCCGTTGACAGTGGAATATCGCGGCAAGGGAACCATCAAATCGCCGTGGGAACCGAGCACAGTTGCATTGACTTCGGCGATTGAAACGCCCAATTCCATAGCAATAAAAGTTTGAAAGCGGGATGAGTCGAGAATTCCCGCCATACCCATAACTCGGTGTTTTGGTAAACCAGTAGCTTCCCATGCTAGATAAGTCATAATATCTAGGGGATTTGTGACGACGATTAAGATTGCTTCGGGGGAATGGGCGATCGCGCTTTTTGCAGCTTCAGTAACAATCGCAGCATTAATTTTAATTAAATCTTCGCGATTGATACCGGGTTTGCGGGGGATTCCGGCGGCAATGACAATGATATTTGAGTTGGCTGTATCTATATAATTGTTTGTACCGACGATTTGGCGATCGTGGCGTTCGACTCCCCGGGCTTGCATCAAGTCCAAAGCAACGCCTTGCGGCCAACCTTCGACGACATCTAGCAATACTACATCTGCTAAATTTTTCTCAGAAATTCGTTGGGCTAAGGTGCTACCGACTTTGCCTGCACCGATAATTGAGACGCGGGTTGATGGATAATTTGAAGGGGAATTCATTCGATTTTAGATGTTAGATCTTAGATGTTAGATTTTAGGAGTGAGCTTAATTCGGGAAGGTGCGCAGTGCGCACCTACTTGAGATTAAGAACCGTGATGTTTAGTTTCGATGAGTTACTTAAAATCTTCGAGTTGGTCTACCCGCAGCCAAATATTCGGGGTGGGGACTTTGCCGAATTTGACGAAGGCGTACTCGCCGCGAACATCCATCACTTCGCCTTTTGTTTCAAATAGATAGGAGGAAAAGCGCGGATCACTGGCTTGGGCTTCTAGGCTGTTTTCCAGTTTTTCGCGAATTGCGCGGACTATGCTACCTTTTTTGATTGCCATAAGTTGCTCTTCTTAATTTATAAAAGTATACAAATTTTAATGCTGATTTGGCTTTAATAGTAGATTAGAGTTACAAATTCCCGGTTGGAGTCGGCGGTTGAAACCGCGACTACACAAACGATGTCCGCCGGACGCCGACTGAAGATAGAGTCGGCGGTTGAAACCGCTCCTACACAAGCGAAGTCTGCCTCCGCAGACAAAGAGAGTGAGAAGTTATTTCTGACACGCGGGGCAAAAATGAGTCGATCGCCCTGCTAATTTTATCTTTTCAATGGGCATAGAGCAAGTGCGGCAGGGTTGACGGGCGCGATTGTACACCCAAGCGACGCCGCCGTAGTTGCCGTTGACGCCTTGGACGTTGAGAAAATTGCTGAATGTGGTGCCACCGTTTGCGATCGCCTTGTCGAGCACTTGAATGATAGCTGTATGGATGCGCTGTATTTGCTCTGCGGTCAAATCCGCGCACAGAGTTGTCGGCATTACTCCCGACAAAAACAAAGTTTCGTCTGCATAAATATTGCCCAAACCCGCTACCAGAGACTGGTCTAGCAATGCTGTTTTAATTGGTCGCGCCCGTCGATGTAGCTTGCGGGCTAAATACTCTGTGGTAAATTCATCTGAAAATGGTTCCGGGCCTAGGAGTTTCAGGCCGGTGACTGTGCTGTCCACTTCTGTTTCTGCCGGCACGTACCACATTTGCCCGAAGGTGCGCTGGTCTACAAATCGCAATTCTTGGTTTCCCTCGAAATATAGCCGCACTCGCGCGTGTTTTGGCAGGGGTTCGGATTCGTTTACCCACAGCAATTGTCCGGTCATTCGCAGGTGGACACCCAACCAGCCAGTTTTGGAAGGCAGGATGGAGGGGAGGGCAGGCACGGGGGCACCGCCCCTACATTGCGATAGTTCTGCCAGGAGGTATTTGCCGCGTCTGTACCACCGTTCGATCGACTTTCCTTTGAGTTTTGTCAAAAAATCGGTCGCAGAGATTGAGCGGGCGATCGAGCTATTTAACAGCACGTCTCCGCCCAATATTTCGCGATCGAGGGTAAGTTGATTCAAACCCCGGCAAATAGTCTCTACTTCTGGCAGTTCTGGCACAATTAGCGCTGCTCTGTTCCTTGATTGGGCGAACCTTCGACGGTTCCGGGAGCTTCGGCACCGGGCTTGCTGCCGGTGGCTGTTTTCGGCTGCTGGGGGGTTGCTCCGCTGCCGGTTTTGCGGGTTTTCTCGTCGAGGGTGGTTTGCTTGCCGCCGGAAGCGACTGGAGTTGCTGTTTTGGCTTTGGCTTTGGGTGCTGCCACTTCCACTAATTCGCTTTGGGCGAAGTTGTTGGTGTTGACGCCTGCATAATTTACGGCGTTAAAGCGAACGATAACTGGGTATTTAATGCCGCTTTGGTCTACCGTTGCTACGGTGCCCGTTTCTTGATACCAGAAGGATTCTTTGCGGAGAATCCGGACTGTCGAACCGCGTTGAACCATGAGCTTTGTTTCCTTTGCGATAAATAAACGGATAAAGCCATTTTTTTTACTTTAGTCGATCGCGTGACGCTTTTAAAGTCTGCAAGGGAATTTTTGTTTGATACGCTGTTTTTTGTCTGCGTTGTAAAGAAAGGTAAACTTTTTTATAGTGTGAACTGTGGGGAGGGAAAAATAAATAACCTCATATTATCTATCAAATGAAAGCAGGGCGATCGGGTTGATAAAAAAGTTTACAAATCGGAGAGTAGGACAGGTGCATGGAGATCTGGCGCTAGTTGCGCGGGCCGCCAGGGGTTGAAAACCCCTGTCTCATAGCTAAAGTCGTCTAAAGACGACTGAATAGTCGATCGGTAAATCAACTTAATTATTTGATTGCATTTCCCTTCTTCCAACTTCGGTCTGACTGACATCCGTTACATCCGTTAAATAATCCGTTGCCGAACTTCTTTCGGTTGTATTTAATTATCTAACCGCGCTAAACTATTGCAAAGTATGGGAAGTATTTAAATTATGTCGTTAGTAGATTTAGCTAATACGAAAATTAGGGTAATTGGATGCAGTGCGGTGATGGCTGTCGGGCAACTTATTTCAAGTGCGATCGCCAATCCGGGAACTCAAGCAGCAGCGGGGATGATGGGCGGCCCGATCGCACTTGGAGGCATTTCGATCTTAGCAGCGATCGCCGGTGGTGTTGCGGGGAATCTTGCGGCGAATGACATCGGAAATCGGATGACGGAAAAATTGGCAAAAAATCCCAATATTCTCGACAATCACGATTTGATTAAGGCGGCGGGTGAGGCGATCGGCTATATTTTGAGAGAGGTTGCGAAGTCCGATCGATTAATTGCGATCGCCGAAACCAAAAATTTGCCTTATCCAGAACGGGCTTTAGATCAATTAGCCGAGAAAACTCCCCAATACTGGCTGGATATTAACACGAGTACAGCCGATTTGTCAAGGGGTTTACAGATTTCGGAAGAGCAGCTAACCCAGATTTTTTCTGCGGATGCCGAGGAGTTCGATCGCGTTACCGGATTGACACCGGCAGATTGGGCAACTTTCCTGGGGGAATTCGCGGCCAGCGAGGGCAAATCCTTCGATGCGGAAATCGTGGAATTTGTGGCGGACAAGCTATATACAACT
>JAYUGZ010000176.1:0-2165 GCA_043767465.1 Cyanobacteriota bacterium | reverse complement strand
GGCGACTAGCAGTTTGTCTCCTAGAATGTGTCCTAAAGAATCATTAACTACTTTGAAGCGGTCTAAATCTAGGAAAAGTAAACCAAATTTGTAATCGGGGGACTGTTTGGATCGGCTGATGGCTTGTCTTAGCCTATCGATGAACAAAGCACGGTTCGGCAAACCCGTAAGCCCATCGTGAAAAGCACCGTGCAGCAGTTGCCGTTCTACTCGCTTGCGCTCGGTGACATCTCTGATAATCATCTGGGCGGCGGCTAAGCCTTGATAAGTAGCAGGAATGCCGGCAACTTCAACGTCGATGATTTGTCCGTCGAGTCGCATTAGTTTTTCTTCGGCAAGGTCGATCGGCTTATTTTCTGCCTCTACCTGCCGAATCCGCTTTCTGGCTTTTTCCACATAGTTTGGATGCACGAAATTCAATACCGGAAAGCCGATTAGCGCGGACGGAGAGCTGGCGCCCAGGAGTTTAGCGCCTGCTGCATTGATGTAGGCGATTTTCCCTTGACTGTGAACGGCGATCGCTTCGGGAGATAGTTCTACTAAACTGCGATAGCGTTCTTCACTTTCTTGGAGAGATACTATCAACTCGCAGCGCTCTTTTTCGGCTTGCTGGCGTTCGACTTCCATTTGGTGAACCGCCAGAATTTTACCGATGCTTTGAGCCATCAATTCTATGATTTCTATTTCCTGGTACTCAAAATCTTTTTTCTTGATTTCTGCCGAACTAAAACTCAACGTGCCGTAAATTTTATTGTTAACAAATATCGGCGTTCCGATGTAAGATTCTGACTTGCATTTTTGATAAACTGGATGTGCGCGACTCTCAATTTTTGCTGCCATATGAGAACACGCAACTGTTTTCTGAAGTTCGATCACCTGAGCGCAGTAAGTATCCCTGAGATTCAATTCTAAGCCACGCACAAAGTCTCCTAAATCATTTTTTACCGCCTGCACGATAAAAGTTTCCTTCTCAACTTCAGCCATGATGCCCATAGAAAGTCCAAACATCAAACAGCCTGCTGTTAGATAATCGTCAATCAGTTCTTCAAAGTTTTGATAATGATAAGTTGTAATTCGGTGCAAGTGTTTGAGATTAGCGCTAAAAGCTGCTAAAGCTTGAGAGTTTAAAAATAATTCTTCTTCCGATCGCTGGCGGTCGGTGATGTCTGTTTGTACTCCAACAAAGTGGGTTAATTGTCGTCGCGAGTTGTACACCGGAGCAATCGACAGTTCGTTCCAAAAAGGCGTGCCATTTTTCTGAAAATTACGCAATATAACTTGGCATTCTTTGCCTGCTTCAATAGCTTTTCGCAATTCTTTGACAGCGGCCGGATTAGTGGCGTTGCCCTGTAGAAAGCGACAATTTTTACCAATTAATTCGTCTTGGTCATAACCCGTGATCCGCTCAAAACTTGGATTGACATAAATGATCGGATTGTCGGCAACTGTGGCATCGGCGATCGCAATGCCGTTGCTGCAACTTTCGATCGCCCTTTCCATCATTTGCAGCCGTTCTTGCGATCGAATCCGCTCGATCGCCGTGGCTAACACGTTGGCGATCGCTTCTACAAAATAAACGTCATCTTGACTGAAAACCCGCTCTTGGTTAGTGTGAACTCCCAAAACGCCCCAGACGGGGGACTCGGAAGTGTTCGCTGGTTCTGCTTGTCCCCAGTTTCTCCCCAGTCCCCGATTGCCGGGAACGATGACAGTCACGCCACTAACGGCCTGGTGGTTGTGCAGCAGCGGCGACTCGCTAAAGCGCGTTTCCACCCGCAAATCTTCGACGATCGTCGGTTGACCAACTAGCAATGTGTAACCTGCTTGCGATCGGGCATTCGCGATCACAGTGGCGCTACCGACAAGACCCGACTCCCAGCCCACCCCCGATCGCAACAGAAAAGCATCACCTGATGGCAAAAGTTCCAACAACTGACAAAAATCGACATCCAGGGTTTGAGCAATTAACACCGCAGCTTTGTCCATCACTGCTGACAAATCTGTTTCCGCCAGGGCCTGCTGTCCCAAGTAAGCCACGGCAGCTTGCTGACGGGCCCGCAAGTGGATTGACGCGAGCAATTCCTGCTCCTTCGCGGCGGCTCGCTTGCGCTCGGTAATGTCGCAGAACACCGACAGGAGAACTTTTTCCGACTGCAATGTCAGGT
>JAYUGZ010000175.1:0-2168 GCA_043767465.1 Cyanobacteriota bacterium | reverse complement strand
TGGTCAAGAAGGAGGAAGATGAGCTAGACCTGATGATGGTTTAATAGGTCTAGCGATCAGGATGAGGATAAAGAGGTTATGGCTTTTTTTGATACTTTTTCAGTTGCTCTCAAACAGAAGTGGTTGGACTACTACCAGGTGAATCGAGCTTGGCTGCTCCTGCACATGACGGCTGACAACACGGTCGCCACACCCGACGGCGGGAAAAGGCCTGTTTCTTACCTCATCCTGGGAATTGCGGCTGCCCTGGAGCCGGAACTCCAGCAATTAATGCTGCCCTTCTCAAGACTCAAGCCGGATGCAGATAGCCTGATCGAAGTGTTGGGGCTAAATTTTGACCCGGACATCGCGCTGGGTATGCCCTCAGCTACCCTGCCACAGACCGCTGGCCAATCTCCAACTCTCACACCACCCGCAGCTCAAACTGCAACTGCTGCACCCGCAGCTCAAACTGCAACTGCTGCACCCGAAACGGCCAAATCTAATAAATTAGGCGGTGCGGCCCTAGCAGCAGCCGGAGTAGTCGCCGGAGTCGCCGGAGTCGCAGGTCTGGCTGCTGCTGCTAAAGCACTGAGACCAGATGAGGAAGAAGCAGTCTCCGATTTTGACCTGGACGATGACGAGGAAGAAGCAGTCTCCGACTTTGACCTGGACGATGACGAGGAAGAAGCAGTCTCCGATTTTGACCTGGACGATGATGAGGAAGACGAAGCCTCGGCTTTGGACAATCTGAGTCTGGGCGACGATGACGAAGACGGCGTATCTGACTTCGATATGGGCGACGATGACGAAGACGCCTTATCTGACTTCGATATGGGCGACGATGACGAGGAAGAAGAAGCCTCGGCTTTGGGCGGTCTCGACCTTGGCGATGACGAGGAAGACGAAGCCTCGGCTTTGGACGGTCTTGACCTCGGCGATGACGATGAAGACGAAGCCTCAGAATTTGGGACTTTGACTTCTGGGGATCTCGAATCGGGGATATCCGACCCGTTTGGGGAAGAAGATGCAGATTTTGTCGCCGAAGAAATACCCGATCCGTTTGGGGCCAAGACCTCTGATGACCTAGATCTGGATTTGGGCGATTTGGACGAAGACGGTCTTGACGATTTCTCTGTATCTGATGACGATGACCTCGACGATCTCGGACTTGACGATCTTGGGGAAGCAACTACCGGAGATCCTGACGAAGATGATTTAGATGCTCTAGGTCTCGGCGATTTGGATTCCGATGATGACGATGAAGAAATTTCGGGTTTTTTGTCTGATTTTAAGTAAGGTTGCGATCGCCCAAATCTCTCTTAGTCTTCAAGTTTCCCCATCTATTGGTGATACCCTTTTTCCCCAAGAATCCAACTGTAGGCTCGTGTTCTAAACCGCGAGCTTCATCAGTCATTCCTAATCGAAAATCGCCAATCGAAAAGCGAAAATGGTATGAGTTGTGAGTTGCGAGTTGTTAATTTTTAATTAGCTCAAACTCACAACTGCCACAAGGCTTTTACCTTAGCAAGTTGAAAAACACTAAATCCCTGCTGTGAGGGATGATGCACCCTCGCGCAGAATTTTTTATCTCAAATTTTGGCGGCGGTTGCAGAAATATTGAGTGGGCTGCATCTATTTTTCAGAGTAATTACGGTCTGCACTAGGTATTTCTATTATTGTTTGCTGCGTCGCGATCGCCAAAAACAGATATTTGCTCGATCGCGCACAAGTCCAATTCGATCCAAAAAACAATTTAAAGGGAGAACATTTGAGATATGACTGCTATTACTACTACTGAACCTGAAGCTTTAAATTTTGAATGCGAAACTGGCAATTATCACACATTTTGTCCGATTAGCTGCGTAGCTTGGCTTTATCAAAAAATTGAAGATAGCTTTTTCTTAGTCATCGGTACCAAGACTTGCGGCTACTTCTTGCAAAACGCCATGGGCGTGATGATTTTTGCCGAACCCCGCTATGCAATGGCTGAGTTGGAAGAAGGCGATATTTCCGCTCAATTAAACGATTTCGACGAGTTGAAGCGGCTGTGCTTGCAAATTAAGCGCGATCGCAACCCCAGTGTAATCGTCTGGATCGGCACTTGCACCACCGAAATCATCAAAATGGACTTGGAAGGCCTAGCACCGAAGCTGGAAGCCGAAATTGGCATTCCCATCGTCACAGCC
>JAYUGZ010000174.1:0-5451 GCA_043767465.1 Cyanobacteriota bacterium | reverse complement strand
TTAGCAACTTTCACAACTGAACGATTGTTTACTAATTTTTGTTCTTGTTCGTATTGCTGAGTTACCGCTGTCAGTTGGGTTTTGGCTTGGGCGATTTCGGCTGCTGATATTTGCAGTTGGCGATCGTAATTTTCTGTAGCTAATTTCAAGTCAGCCTGCGCCTGTTGCAAATTGCCTTCTGCTTCGGCTCGTTTGGCGATCGACTCCACGCGCAATTGCCCTAATTCCGAACTAGATAAAACAGCAAGGGCTTGACCTTTAGAAACCTTGTCCCCAGGCTTTACTAACAATTCTACCGCCGTACCGCTAACCGGAGCCCGAACCTCTACTTTTTGGTTGGGTAAAGTTTCAATTTGTCCAGTAGTTTTAATGCCAACAGATAGCCGCTGAGCTTTAACAGGTTCAACTTTAATGCCGATCCGTTTTGAAGTCTCAGCATCAACAGAAATAGCAGCAGGTATTTGAGCAGCATCACCTCCGCTCTCGTGAAATTCATTACCATGTCCAGCATGAGCTAAAACGGCGGCGGGGGAACTTAGCAAAATTAGGATTAACAAAGTTCCAGAACAATTGCTAATAATTGGAATAGATTGAGAACATTTGTGAAATATCATCATTGGCATTGTCCTTTAGATCGGGTTGAGTGCCAAAGGCTTAGCGGTTAGTATTGCCAAAATCAGTAGATGAACCCAATTAACTGGAACTACTTATTAGCATTTTCTAAGAAGCGACCGTTAAGCAATGACCGAGAGCTAAAAATGCTCTACTCAACCCAGTCTTTCACTGCCAAATGAAATTAGGATGAAATTTTGCCTCAGCAACCCAGATGCCCACCGGATTCTAAAATACGATTATAAGTTGGGCCTAATGCCAAGCGATTGCCCTGTATATATTTTTCCCGTTTGGTTATCTCTGCTTGCGCTTCAATTTCCTCTGTCAATGCGCTCACTAGCTCTTCTACAACTGCATTAGATTGATAAGTAGTGTTTAATTCCAAGCTGTTCAATATCATGAACTACCCCCTGTATATTTTTTTTTGCTGACTTCCATACTTTAGACGGATGACTTCTAAATTGTCTACAGTATATTTACGTAAAAAAAATGAAAGTGACATGAAATCGGACAACTGCTGACAGTTAGCATCGAGCTAGATTACTTTTGATATCAAGCTTGCAGCCACTTTTTCCTGTCCTCAATTTCTTGCCTTTGTGAAGCAAGTATTTCCTGAATAATTGACTTGCTGTGATTCATGTCACTCATATTGTGGCTTTGTGTCACGTTTTGTTTGTGATGCTAGATTACTGTTTGTACCAAGCTTGCCGCCACTGTTTCATTTGCTCGATTTCTTGCTTTTGCGAAGTCAGTATTTCTTGGGACAATTTCTTCATTTCCGGTCGCTTCGACTTTTTCAAAGCATCTTCGGCCATCACCAAAGCTCCTTCGTGGTGCGGTATCATCGCATTCAGAAACCGCAAATCAAACTGAGCGTCAGCAGCACCCAAATCCATCGTCATCATCATGCTTTGCATTTGTTCGGGAGTCATTGCCATCATGTGACCCATTTGAGCGTGATAAGCCATCGGTGTACTGCTGGCTTTGGCGTACCAGTTTTTTCGCCACTCTTTCATTTGATTAATTTCGCGGTTTTGAGCGGCAATCATCTCATTTGCGATTTTTTTCATTTCCGGGCGTTTGGATTTGTTCAGCACCTCTTTCGCCATGTTGACAGCGCCTTGATGGTGTACTGTCATGCCATCAATAAATCGCAAATCGTAGTCGGAATCCGCAGGGCCTAAATCCATTGACATATTATGATTCATGCCACCCATGCCACCCATGCCACCCATGCCACCCATACCGCCTTGTGCCACGTCTTGCTTGTTATTTGTTTCAGTTGCTGCGGTAACATTTGGGGCTTGAGTTTGGCTTGTAGGGGCTTTTGAGCAAGCTGCAAGCACTCCACTGGTTAAAACGGCTGTGGCGGTCAATGTCAGCGCTGCAAAGCCTGTTTTTAATGAAATTGATTTCATAGATTTTTTATCCTTAAAATTGCCATCTTTATTCACTTTCTCACATATAAGTGAAATTAGGATGAAATTATGGATTCTGACTTGTCAACCAATATTGCTGTGCCGCCGGTTAAATAAAGCATGAGTTAGAGTAAAACTTAAGAATAAGTTCGGAATTCCCCCTTGACTCTCCTGCTAACTGGAGACTTTACAATGAAGTTAATTCATTTATTGAGCAGAGTAGTTTCTGCTGAGGTTCAAATTATGACTTTACAGCTAAAAATTCCCAAGATGGCTTGTTCTGCTTGTGCGAATACGATCGCACAAGCAGTCAAAACCCTCGATCCAGCCGCCGTTGTTGAGGCCGATCTCAAGACAAAATTGGTGACAATTCAAACTGTGAAGCCGGAAACTGAAGTCAAATTTGCGATCGAAACGGCTGGCTATCCAGTCATCTGAAAGCAGAGTGCTACAGCAAAAAAACAGCGGTTTTGCCCAATTTAGGAGTTCATATATGGACAATCTAACACTAAAATTAGGGGGCATGAGTTGCGCCTCCTGTGCCTCTTCCATTGAACAAGCAATTAAATCAGTTCCCGGCGTTATTGAGTGCAATGTCAACTTTGGCATGGAACAAGCAAGCATCCAATACGACTCCCAGAAAACCAGCTTAGCAACAATCCAAGAAGCTGTAGATGCAGCGGGATACAAAGCTTTGCCGCTTCAAGAAATGGCTGCGGGTGAGGATGATAGCGATCGCAAAAATCGCCAAGCTGAATCTCGAATTTTGCAGCGTAAACTCTGGACAGCAGGTATCATCAGCATCCTGCTGGTTGTGGGTGCTATTCCCGCGATGACGGGCTTGCACCTGCCATTTATTCCCGCGTGGCTGCACAATTATTGGCTGCAATTAGTCCTGACATCACCCGTACAATTTTGGTGTGGCAAATCGTTTTATGTGGGCGCTTGGAAATCCTTAAAACGGCGCGTGGCAACAATGGATACGCTGATTGCTTTGGGTACGAGTGCTGCTTACTTTTATTCGGTATTTGTGACATTTTTTCCCGGTTTCTTCGCCGCCCAAGGTTTAAATTCTGGCGTTTACTACGAAGTTGCCGCTAGCGTTGTCGCCTTAATTTTGTTGGGAAAAACCCTAGAAAATCGCGCGAAGGGAGAAACTTCCGAAGCCATTCGCAAACTCATGGGTTTGCAAGCGAAAACTGCTCGGATAATTCGCAACGGGGAAGAATTAGAATTGCCATTAGCCGAAGTGGAAATTGGCGATGTCGTGCAGGTGCGGCCCGGCGAACAAATTCCCGTAGATGGAGAGGTGATTGAAGGCTCTTCGACAGTAGACGAAGCAATGGTTACGGGGGAAAGTTTGCCTGTCAAAAAGCAGCTTGGCGCTGAAGTGATCGGAGCAACAATTAACAAAACTGGCAGTTTCAAATTTCGGGCGACAAGAGTTGGCAAAGATACATTTTTAGCTCAAATTGTCAAGATGGTGCAGGAGGCACAGGGGTCAAAAGCACCGATTCAAAAGTTAGCAGACGAGGTAACGGGTTGGTTTGTCCCCGCAGTGATTGCCGTCGCTTTAGCTACTTTTATTATCTGGTTTAACGCGACGGGAAACATCACTTTAGCTACAGTGACAATGGTGGAAGTGCTGATTATTGCCTGTCCCTGTGCTTTGGGTTTGGCGACTCCGACTGCTGTGATGGTTGGCACGGGTAAAGGTGCAGAAAACGGAATTTTAATTAAAGGAGCCGAGAGTTTAGAATTGGCTCATAAAATTCAAATTATCGTATTAGATAAAACAGGAACTCTCACCGAAGGTAAGCCGACTGTCACTGATTTGGTGACAATTAAAGGAACTGAGAATAGCAATGAGTTAAAGTTGTTACAATTTGCTGCGTCTGTAGAGCGAAATTCGGAGCATCCTTTGGGGGAAGCTGTTGTTAGATACGCTCAATCTCAAGAGGTTAATTTGACTGATGTTCAGGATTTTGAGGCTGTGGCGGGGAGCGGTGTGCGCGGGGTTGTAGGCGGAAAGTCGATCGCCCTGGGAACGCTGAGGTGGATGCAGGAATTGAGCTGCGATACTGCATATCTGGAGCTGCGCGCGAGAGCTTTGGAAGGTGAGAGCAAAACGGTTGTTTGGATGGCCTGTGAGGGGAAAATTGAGGCAATTCTGGGGATTGCGGATGCTCTGAAACCGTCGTCAGCGCAGGCGGTGAAAGCACTGCAAAAACTCGGTTTGGAGGTGGCGATGCTGACTGGAGATAATCGCGCGACTGCGGAGTCGATCGCCCGATCTGTTGGCATTACTCGCATTTTTGCCGAAGTTAGACCAGATAAAAAAGTAGCTCAAATCAAGGCACTGCAAGCACAAGGCAAGATTGTCGCGATGGTGGGAGACGGGATTAACGATGCTCCGGCTTTGGCCTTAGCGGATGTGGGAATTGCGATCGGTACCGGCACAGATGTGGCGATCGCAGCTAGCGATATTACCCTAATTTCTGGAGACTTGCAAGGCATAGTTACAGCAATTCAACTTTCCCGCGCCACCATGCGGAACATCCGCGAAAATCTGTTTTTTGCCTTTATTTATAACATCGCCGGAATACCGATCGCAGCGGGCATTTTGTACCCAATTTTTGGCTGGCTGCTCAATCCAATTATCGCAGGCGGAGCAATGGCTTTTAGTTCAGTTTCCGTACTTACTAATGCTTTGCGATTGCGTAATTTCAAAGCAAAAAATATTGCCTAAATTAGGAGGAATTAGATCAATGTTATATCATCGCCAAATTTGGGGGACTCTCGCGAGTGTAGGAATTGCGATCGGAATGGCATCGGGAGTTCAAGCTGCCGAAATGTCCGTCGAGCATTCTACTTCAAAAACTCAATTTCGCAGCATTGAACAGCCACTAGGTTTAAAAATTGGCGTCACAATAGGTGGTTTGACATTAATTGGTTTGGAGTTATGGTGGTTTTTGTTCAATAAAGCTAAAGGACAACAAGCTAAATCTATGCAGGGGATACAAGAGTTGACTATTACTGTAGACGGCGGTTATGAGCCTGCTACCGTAGTTGTGAAAGTTGGTGAATTAGTCAGGCTCAATTTCTTGAGGCGTGACCCCAACAGTTGTTTGGAAAAAGTCTTATTTCCAGATTTTCACATTGTACGAGAATTACCTCTAAATCAGGTAACGGCTGTTGAGTTCACCCCTGACAAACCAGGACGATACCCATTTACTTGCGGTATGAATATGTTTCGGGGGGTAGTAGAAGTACAGGGGTAAATCAAATAAAAGTCCGAGTATATTTCGTATACAACGGTTGCGTCGCGAGTTTTTTCAGCCGGAAATCGCTAAAATTGATCAAAGCTTAAAAAAATTGGAGTCAGATAAATGCAACTACTACACACGATGCTCCGAGTCGG
>JAYUGZ010000173.1:0-5459 GCA_043767465.1 Cyanobacteriota bacterium | reverse complement strand
TGGAACTGCCAGCGGATTTGGGAAAGTTTGGCACGAAGGTAGAGGCGATCGCACTTCAAAAACCTGTGCGCCATCCGTCAGAGAGTGCGGTGAACAAGTGAGGGGAGAGAAAGGGCGATCGTAATTATTAGTCTGTTATGTACTATGATTTCACGGAGCAGACATCATAAGAGTGTAATTGCTGGCTTTAGCTTTTAATCGCACAACAACAATGTAATTACCTGCTCCCAACTCTTTTTTAATTATTCCTGGCTTTGACTTAACAGCAGATGTATATCCATAATTATCCTCATCCTCAATTAATCCGATTCCATCTTTATCGGAGTATAAAGACATTTCTACTTTGCTATTCACGCCATCTAAAGACAGACTAATACTGCTAGGATTGCCTAGTTTAAAGCGGTAAGATTGCTCTCTGTCCTCTAAGCTAACACTACCATTAAGCCTTTTTCCAGTTATAAGAATTGGTATTTCCTCACTCGTATACGACGCCCATCCTCTCCTATGCACCCTCCTATACACTCCTCCTTTTTTTTCATCCTCTTGCTTATCAAGCCTTCCTGTCAATACAGTCTTAGAAGCAAATAATTCCATGTAAGCATTCAAGCCTGTTGTTATTGCAACAGTTACGATAAGCAAGGTTATCAAACCCAATGGAGCTTTTTTAGGTTTTGCACGAATATGTGCCTGATCCAATGCAGAAGTTTCATCGATATTATCTTCAACCAGATCGTAGACAAACGTCTTCCCAAGCTCATCTTGCACTATTTCTCTTAATTTATAATCATTAGATTCAGATTTTTTGCCACTAATGCCCATTATTTTTTAGCCTCCAAATTAAGCTCAATAGTATTGGTTCAGTGCCTATCCAATTGAAAATATCAGTATGTAATTCTGCCTTTTCTAACTTGTTTAAATCACTTGGATCATTAGTATCAATAATAAGTACACTGCTCAAAAAATCTTTATCGAATATTGCTGTAACTAGATAACGTTGATTATCAAGTCTAACTAGAGCTTGGTTATTTTGATCTAGAGTTTTATAATCAGGTAAAATATCATGTACACCCTTATCTTTAGCTATGGATGCTCTTGTACGAGAATAATGAATGTCTTGAAAAGCCGATCCTATCAATCCCTCATTCAATTTTAATCGTATTTCTTTTTCTCTGTTATCATAATTTTGAGTGGTCATAATTACTTTAAGATGCCACTGGCCAGGTTTAGTTCTAATTGGCATCATGATATATATACGAGTCGAATTACTAAGACCAAATTTAGAACCTAAAGAAACTAAAAACTTATTTAAATCTTCTTCAACAAAAGGTAAAGTTACTTTCTTAGTGATTTGGGAAATATTTTGATTTTCTTCTTCAGTATCTCGATAAATACTATACCAGATACTAAGAAAAGGTGCTACTATAATCACAATAGCAATATTTCTAGCATTAGATGGGTTTGTTAAGAAAGTCAACTTTTGAGGCACAAGACTATTTTTATCAGTAAAAAAGGCTTGTGAATCACCTAGACCTCCCACTATTGCTGCAATAATTGTAAAAACAATAATCAGAAGCTTGTGGGGCTTAAATATGTAACTAAGATGCCTTAGTTCATAAGACAATCCTTTACCACGAATAAATCTCATAATTAGTCATTACAAAAATACGAATAAATTTTATACATATATGCTACTACAATGGAGACTAAATTTAAAGTAGCTTAAGTAGTAAGAAAGTAATAGAAAAGTAATAGAAAAGTAATAATTGGTCGCTAGTGCGGTAAAATATACATCTGACTGGGAGTTTCGTAAGGCAAAACTCCAACATGAACCATCCATCACTGAGAGAGTTGGAAAAATGACCGTTGACGAAGCTCTAACCATTGTCGAAGCAGTTGTAGACTACCCAAGTCTGAATAAAGTCCAAAAGATAGTGTTTCGTCAATCATGGGAAGGGCAGTCTTATATGGAAATTGCTCAAAGCGCAGGCTATGACTCTGATTATATAAAAGATGCTGGTGCTAGACTGTGGAAGCAACTCTCTGAAGCCTTTGGAGAGAAAGTGAAAAAAGATAATATTCAGTCAGTCTTAAAGCGATACACGCGACGACACAAAGTGAATTTACAGCGAAATCTGACGATCGAAGTTAATCTCAGCGGTGCAAATTTTAGTGGTGCAAACTTAAATGGAGCTATAGTAGTTGCTAACTTCATTGAAACAGATTCATCTCAAGCTGATTATAAAGGATCGATCGCACCGGATGACAATACAGCATCATCTGAAGAATTCACAGATATTGAAGAGAAACAAAACCAGGAAACTCAGGCTGACTCTGAAAACGAAATTAACTGGAACGGTTTTTGCTTTCACTCCGACGCACAAGTGAAAATTGCCGAAACGCTCGATCGCACTTCCACTCTCTTCATCCCCAACTCCCAACTCCGACTCGCAACACCAGAAGGTAGACAGAATCTAGAAGCTGACTTTCTGATCTTCCACCAAAACAAGTTAGGAATGCTGAAAATTGACAGTGAATCATCCCATCAAAACACAAAAGAGGATGAAATGTGCGGGCTTTCGATAGATTCTGGCATCAGTCTTATCAAGCATTACGATGTTACTCGATGCAGCGAACAACCCGATTTAGTTGTGCAGGATTTTTTGGAAATATTAAGTCAGGCATAGCTATGATACCAAATCCTGCCATAATATCCATTCTACTCTTCAGTCCGCGAAGGCGGACTTCGTTTGTGTAGAAGCGATTTCAATCGCCGACTGATTATAATTTTAAATCTGCTTTTAACTGTTGTAAGTCTATTGTTTCTCCCCTCTGGGCTTGTTGAATGCCCGATCGCAAATCTGCCATAAATTCGGAATCAGAGAGAATTTCGATGGTTTCTAACAAAGATTCAAATTGTTTAAAACTGAGAGCAACGATCGCCGGTTTCCCATCCTTAGTGATGATAGCTGGCTCTGCTGCTAAATCATCCGGCCACTTTGGCAGTTGTTGTTGCGCTTCTGTAATTGTCAAATATTTTGGCATATTTGCAGAGGTGAAGTTTTATCATGATTATAGCATAATTAATTCAGCACAGTATCTTCGTTGGTAAAAATTACATCCTTATAGACAGCATCCATGCTAGTGCGAAAATCCACCGATTGTCAATTAGCTGCACAGTCCGCCGGGGGTTTAAACCCCCGGCTCACAGCTCGCATTCGTCTAAAGACGACTGAAAAATTTAGACCGGAGCGGGTTAATTAGAGAACTAATGAATTATTCAGTCCTCTTTTAGAGGACTTTAGCTATTAGCCAGGGGTTTAAACCCCTGGCGGACTTATGCACCCTACTAATTTCTAACCCCGATTCTTCTCCGACCAAATCCGAGTTGGCAGTCCCCAAACGTAGACAAATCCTTCGGCAGCTTTGTGGTCGAATTCGTCTTCGGCGCCGTAGGTTGCTAAGTCGAAACTGTACAGCGAATATTCGGATTTGCGGCCGACAATTGTGGCATTTCCTTTGAACATTTTTAGGCGCACGGTTCCAGTTACTCGCTTTTGAGTATCCTGAATAAATGCGTCTAAAGCAGTTTTTAAAGGGTTGTACCAAAGACCGTTGTAAATCATTTCGCTGTATGTTTCTTCAATGCCGCGCTTGTATCGCGTGACATCTGCTGTCAAAGTCAAACTTTCTAAGTCTCGGTGCGCGTGCATCAAAACTAAAATCGCTGGTGTTTCGTAAATCTCCCGCGATTTAATCCCGACTAGGCGGTTTTCAATCATGTCGATACGCCCGACTCCGTGATTTCCAGCTATTTGGTTTAGTTGGGTAATTAAGGCGACTGGTGCTAATTCTTTGCCGTTCAAACTGACAGGCTTTCCGCACTCGAAACCGATTTCTATGTATTCGGGTGTGTTGGGAGTGTTTTCGATCGCCTTTGTCATCAAAAATACCTCTTCCGGCGGTTCCACCCACGGATCTTCGAGGATTCCGGCTTCAATTGCCATGCCGAGTAAATTGCGATCGATACTGTAAGGAGAAGACTTCTTCACGGGCGACGGAATGCCGCATCTCTCGCCGTAAGCAATGGTTTCCTCGCGGCTCATTTTCCACTCCCGCGCGGGTGCTAAGATTTTAATCTTGGGATTCAGTGCGCCGATCGACACATCGAACCGCACCTGATCGTTTCCTTTACCTGTGCAACCGTGGGCGATCGCATCTGCACCGTATTTTTCGGCAGCTTCTACTAACAGCTTAGCAATCAGCGGGCGAGCCAGCGCCGTAGATAGCGGATAACGGTTTTCGTAAAGTGCGTTGGCTTGAATGGCCGGAAACGCATAGTCTTTGACAAATTCTTCGGTAGCATCGATTACCAGCGATTCCGAAGCGCCGGATGCTAAAGCTTTTTTGCGAATCGGTTCTAATTCGTCTCCCTGTCCCAAATCCGCAGCCAGAGTAATTACTTCTTCAACACCCCATTCTTTTTTGAGGTAAGGAATGCAGACGGAGGTATCGACTCCGCCAGAATATGCTAGGACAACTTTTTTAGCGCGACTCATTGCTATTTACATCCTGAATTTAACCAACTTTGTATTATGCACCTAATTGAGATCGATTCTTGTCAGAAATAGTACAGATTTAGATATTCTTTTTTTGCTGAAGTTTGCTATTTCCCGGGGGAGTTGCTGCGAAAAATCTGCTACCGTGGGATACGGTAACTGTGGCGATGGGGGAAAGCCGTGTTTTTTAGTGTTGTGATTCCGACGTACGATCGTAAACCGATTTTGGCAAAATGTCTACTGGCTCTGGAAAATCAGCAGTTTGCTAACACTGTCATCGATTATGAGGTGATTGTAGTCGATGACGGCTCGACGGATGGGACGATCGAGTGGTTGGCCGCAAATAGAGAGGATTTGTCTCATGTGCGATCGATCTGTCAATCTCACCAAGGCCCCGCCGCCGCCCGGAATTTGGGCGTTGAAGATGCTAAGGGCGATACAATTATTTTTATTGACAGCGATTTGGTGGTAACAGAGCATTTTTTGCAAGCACACGCAGATGCTTTGCTACAAGCATACGAAGATACTGATGCGGTTTTTACTTACGGCAGCGTCATCAATACTTGTAACTTTGACAATCCTACCTCCGAACCTTACAAAATAACGGATTTTTCGGCGGCTTATTTTGCTACGGGAAATGTGGCCATCGCCCGCCACTGGTTGATGGAAGCTGGACTGTTTGACAGTCGCTTTCAACTCTATGGATGGGAAGATTTAGAGTTGGGTGTCAGGTTGAAAAAATTAGGTTTAACACTGATTAAATGTCCGGCTGCTGTCGGCTATCACTGGCATCCACCTTTTAATTTAGAGCAAATTCCGGGCATGATTGACCGAGAAATTCAGCGCGGCAGAATGGGAGTTTTGTTCTATCAAAAGCACCCGAGTTGGAACGTACGACTGATG
>JAYUGZ010000172.1:0-13747 GCA_043767465.1 Cyanobacteriota bacterium | reverse complement strand
CGTTTCCAGTAGCACCGGAATGATTTAACCACAGAGAGCACAGAGAGCGCAGAGGGAGATTGGAGAGATGAATACAGGACGATGCTACCGGAAACGATATTATTTTACCAATGCCCAATGACCTGTTTGGCCAATGCCCAATGCCCAATTTGCTACAAATACTTCTGCAATAACAAACCCATTTTCTCCTTAGTTGCCGCCGGTACTTTGTCCAGTTGAGTCAGAATTGCATATTTCAAAGCAGAATGTGCCTCAGAAACGGGGGGATTTTCTGTTAACCTCCGGACTGTTTCTTGAATGGCTTTCTGGGCATTTTCGGCATTGCGGTGCAAGTTGGCAATTACCATTTCTACGGTTACGCTGTCGTGATCCTCGTGCCAGCAATCGTAATCGGTGACTAATGCTAAAGTTGCGTAGGCAATCTCTGCTTCTCTGGCTAATTTTGCTTCGGGCAAATTTGTCATCCCGATGACTGTCGCCCCCCAACTGCGGTAAAGGTGGGATTCTGCTTTTGTGGAAAATGCGGGGCCTTCCATGCAGACGTAGGTGCCGCCGCGGTGCAGGGTAACGTCGGAGAGGTTCAAGGATTCGATCGCACTTGCCAACACTTTAGCCAATTCGCCGCAAATCGGGTCGCCAAAGGTGATGTGACCGACTATTCCTTCTCCGAAAAATGTTGAAGCTCGGTTTTTGGTGCGATCGATAAACTGATCGGGCACTACCATATCCAAAGGTTTCGCCTCTGCTTTCAGCGAGCCCACCGCCGACGCTGAGATTAAATACTCAACTCCCAAACTCTTCATTGCATAAATATTTGCCCGATACGGCACTTCCGAGGGCAAAAAAGTGTGATTGCGGCCGTGTCTGGCCAGAAATGCTACGGGCGTACCATCCAATGTTCCCACAATGGCGGCATCCGATGGTGCGCCAAAAGGTGTATCGATTTTCACCTCTTCAATATCCTTGAGGGCCTCCATTTTATACAAACCGCTACCGCCGATAATCCCGATTTTTGCCTGTGCCATTTTACCCTCTGCCTGAGTTTTACTCTTAGTGATTCTATCGGGCCATCGTTAAGTTGGCGTAAAGATAATTTAATTTTTATGGCGATTGTTACGTTATCTACACTATTGAGTTACATAATTATTGTGATATTAATCACAGAATATCTTCACCAAATCTTTAAAAATAAAGGTACAGGGTTCTGTTATCTATTTTCAGGGTGTTAAAAAAATGACAGTCAGTTCTGCTAGCGTACCTAAGATCTCTGTGGAGGCGATCGCCCAGCGAATCTTTGCCTTCCGCCAAATCACTCCCCTCGACAGACGGCTGCTCAAGTCAGCAGTCCTCGACGGGCTCGACCAAAAGGATCATTTTCACATCGACCGATTGTGTCAGGGCATCCAAAACGGATTGATTTTAGTTGTGGAATAACTTGGCTGCACTATCTCTTGCTAGACCAAGAGGTTGTTCTAAAATTTGTGTTTGAGTCTGTATCTGCTGGAACTAAGTTCGGGCAGTATTTTATTCTGTTTGGGCGATCGACCGACATCAGAAATAATATTATTTAAATCTTAGCGATCGAACTTTAACAACCAAAAGCCTGTATAAGTCATACCACTATCATCCGGCTGGACTAAGAGGAAATGCAATCCTTGACTCGATTGCTTGCGCTGTTGGTAAGTTTCCGCCGCCGCCTTCACCTCACTATCTTCAAAAGTAGCCACAACCCATCTATCTGCTAATCCAGCTTCCAATATCAATCCGTCGGGAGCTCCGGCGATGTAATTCAAAGCAAAAGGTTTGGCATCCTGAAGCCATCTAGCCAACCGCATAGACTGGCGCCCGCCGTCAATTACAACTCCGGGCACGGGGACTGTTGAGGCCAGGCCCAAGTTCAGCGGTAACAGCGATTCGGGCATTTCCAATATTGGGATGGGACGCCCTTGGATGACTTCTAGGATGTCGCCGGCGGGTAGGGATGCAAAACGCCAGCCGTCGCCCCAGAGGTTTTCGGGTAGGGGGATGGGTGGTGGTGTTTCTAAGTCGATCGCCCGATAAGCTTCACCAGTATAATTAGGCAAACTGGAATATTCTTGGGCGCGTTGTTGCAGCAGGGTTTTCAGAGCCGCAGTGCGCCGAGTCGCTTCTACTTTGACACCCAAAACTTTGCCCGCAGCTTCGATTAAACTGAGAGACTGAGGTCTAAATACTTGAATTATGTCGGGCAAATTATGAATTTTAGCTTGTTGCTGCAACTGGGAGGCCAGCCAATTAGAATTTGCTTCCGACTGGCGGCAAAAAGCGCTAAATTGAAAACTTTGTGTTGCGTCGCAGATGAGGAGTTCCCACAATGGTTTACCAGTTTCGTCTCGGATAGGGCGGCGGTAGAAATCGGCTTGCCAAATACGCATAAATAATTAAAAATTAAAATCTACAACTCGATTATTTTAATATAGTCTGGGGACACTGCGATACGATACCGATCTCCTGAGTAGCATCGGATTTCTATGTAGCACTAATTTTCATAATTGGTATTATAGTCCTGGAGGCACGGTGGCTAGAAACCGGGTTTTTTACGAAAAGACGCGCTGTAGCCTACAGATTAGCTAAAAAACCCGGTTTTGAGGAGTCTTGATGCGTCCAGGACTTTATTATTTAAGATTGCGAACCAAATACATATCCAGTTCGCCCTTATTTTTAGCAGGAATTTTTCCTCGATATTCACATTCACAAAAATCTTTAACTAATTCAAACGTGGCGCGGGAGATATTGATATTTCCAGGGATGCCGGAAGATTCCATCCGAGATGCAGTATTAACTGTATCTCCCCAGACATCATAGGCAAACTTCTTATTGCCAATTACCCCAGCAAGTATTGGGCCTGAATGAATACCGATGCGAATATCCCAATAAGGAATTTTTTGCTCAGCTTTCTGCACTTTTCGCAGCTCCATGAACTGTTGAATTTCTAGGGCAGCAAGTACAGCATCAAAGGCGTGTGTTGCCCTAGGCTTAGGAATTCCCGCCGCACACATATAGCTGTCGCCAATGGTCTTCAATTTTTCCATAGAATATTTATCCATCACGCGATCGAAATAAGAAAAACAATAGTCAAGTTCGTCAACTAACTCTCGCGGCGTCATGTTTTCCGATAACTGAGTAAAGCCTTTAAAGTCAGTAAACAAAACCGATACGCAATCATAATGAACTGGTTCCACTTTGCCGTTATTTTTGAGTTCCTCGGCAATTTCAACCGGGAGCACGTTCAACAGTAGCTGGTCAGATTTGTGCTTTTCGGCATCGAGCTCGGAATACAGCCTATTTATCTCTTTAAAGCGTTCAGCATTGCGGATGGCTGAGGATAGTTGCAAAGCCAAAAGATAGCCAATCCGCAAGTCTTCTTGAGTGTAAGCTCGCGGAGTGGTTGTGGCAAAATTAATTGTCCCTAAAACCTTACCTTCGCTTTCCAAAGGAATGATAATTTGCGAAGCGTAGGGGGACAAAACAGCATTAGCAGCCGCTTCTTGAATTAATTGAGGTTGACGTGTTTTGAAGGCCTTGTTAATCGGGCCGTCGTCTGGGAGGGCTAAAATATCTACAGTGATAGGCCGGCCAAATAAGGTCTTGCAAGTGTTAGTGCTTTGCAGGCAAACGCTACAGTGTTCAAAGTCTAGCAGCCATTTGGCTTGCTTGCCTACTACTCGCAAAATTTGGTCGAGGTCTAGGGTGCGGTTAATGGCAGTGGCAACTTCGTTGACGGCGGCAATGCGGATGGAAAGCGCTTGAGCTTCTGCTAACAAACGGCGGGCTGTTAACAGAAGGTGTTCTCGATCTTGATCTTCTAGCCGCTCGCCCATTATAAGGATCTAATATATAGATTACAAAACATCTATTTCGAGGGCAATGGAATCCGTATATCGGTTGACAAAGCTAAACAAGTCTGCTGTCGCAATAATCTCAAAAATCTCGGAATCATCTAGCCCTAAATCCCGCAGGTTTTGGTAATGATTTTCTGTCATTTCCAGGGGTTTTGTAGCAGCCAGCAAACCAAAGGTAATTACTGCTTTTTCGCGTTCATGTAAAGGGCAGTTGGCAAAGTCAGAAACCAGCGTCCGCAGGATTTCTTCGCTCATCCCCAAGGCTGACAATCCGTGCAGGTGAACTTGGAGAGCGTACTCGCTATTATTTGATTGGGAAATAGCGACGCCGACCATTTCTTTGAGTGTGCGGGGTAAGTCTCCTTGCAGGATTGTTCCCCGGAATTTTTTCCAATTTGCTTCTAATATGTCAGGGTTGATTGCCATTGACTTGAACAGGTTGGGGACGATGCCAAACCCCAATTCAGTCAATATTTCTTCGTAGACTTCCTTGGCTTTAGGATCGGTAAGTTGATCGTATTCTGTAAGTGGAAAGTGTGTCATTGTTGTGTATAATTTTACGGCAGTTAATTTTGGTTGGGACTGACGCATTTGTTATTTAACGTCACCCAGAGGGGGCGTTACGAGTAATCCTGGCTTTAGTCCTATTGATGAGGTGCACCGCTGTCAGCAAACCGCGAATCGTGAAAATGAGCTAGCAACGAATCTGATGCTTGAAGCTCGATTAAATCTACAATTATTATAGCAACAACCGGAGTCAATAAAATTAGGTGGCGATCGCGCCCTATTGCTAATCTTACATTGTCTCAATGGCTGCCGTCAACTATCGGCAATTGATCTGATGCGGTGCGAAATCTCACCAAAACTCTTGAATTGGATAATACTGCCTGCCGCGCGGATTTTCAGGCAAAAAACACTGTTAGCTCGACATTCTGAGGTATCCACCAATGCACTGAATCTGATGCTTCTGCGCGCACACAGGGGGAAAAACCAAATTCTGTCCGATCGAGTTTAATGAATTGGCACTCGCGCTCGATCGACCACCGATACCCCAGACAAGCTGCGCTAACGCCTGCGACTGGAGTTATTATGGATAAACTGTAAACTTCTATCATCGTCGCCGCATCATGAACCCTGCCCTCACACAATTTGGCACTCAAATGTCCCAACTCACAGGAGTTCGGGCAATTATGAAAGATATTATTGAAACTCTCAGAGCCGGCAACGGGCAGGAATTCATCAATTTGAGCGCCGGAAATCCGGTGATTTTGCCGGAAGTCGAGCAGTTGTGGCGCGATTGCACTGCGGAACTTTTATCGAGCCCGGAATACGGCGAAGTGGTTTGTCGCTACGGTTCCAGCCAAGGCTATCAACCGTTTATCGATGCAGTATTGGCCGATTTTAACCAACGTTACAACCTCAATTTGACCGATCGCAACATCCTAATTACTCCGGGAAGTCAATCAATTTACTTCTACGCAGCCAACGCTTTCGGAGGCTACACCGCACCACAAACAGACACTTCCGATCCCAAATCTCAAATCCGCAACCTAAAATCGATCGTCCTACCACTGAGCCCAGACTACACCGGTTACGGCGGCGTGAGCTTAATTCCCGAAGCAGTCATCGCCTGTAAACCCACCCTAGACATTGATACAGCCGCCCACAGATTCAAATACCGCCCGGATTTCAGCCAACTATCGATCGATGAAACCACCGGTTGCGTCATCTTTTCCCGTCCCTGCAACCCCACGGGAAACGTCCTCACCGACGAGGAAGTGCAGAAAATAGCAGATTTAGCAGCCGCTTTCGACGTGCCGGTGTTAGTCGATTCCGCCTACGGGCCTCCATTCCCGGCCTTGAACTTTACCGAAATGACACCGATTTTCGGGGGCAATATTGTGCACTGCATGAGTTTGTCGAAAGCCGGATTACCCGGTGAAAGAATCGGAATTGCGATCGGCGATGAAGGAATTATTAAAACATTAGAGTCTTTTCAGACCAATATGTGCATTCACTCGCCGAGATACGGACAGGCGATCGCAACTCGGGCCATCAATTCCGGCGCTCTAGCCGACATTTCCCTCAACGTCATTCGCCCGTACTATCAAAGCAAATTTGCAGTAGTTGAACAAACCTTAGAACAAGCAATGCCGCAAGATTTGCCGTGGTTTTTGCACCGCGGCGAAGGAGCAATTTTTGCGTGGTTGTGGTTGAAAGATTTGCCAATCACAGATTGGGAACTGTATCAAAAATTGAAGCAAGTCGGCGTAATTGTGGTGCCGGGAAGTTCTTTCTTCCCCGGTTTGCGGGAAGATTGGCAGCACAAGCACGAGTGTTTGCGCATTAGTTTGACTGCGACAAATGATGAGATTGAAACTGCGATGAAACGTTTGGCTCAACTGGTGGAAAAAGTTTATCAATCAACCATTTAGCGATACCATTTTCGACTTGAGCATGGGGCATTTTCGATTAAATAATTGGCAATAAGGTTTGTAGTGAGGACTTTAGTCCGCATCCATCCCAGGACTAAAGTTCTCACTGTCAACTGTCAACTGTCAACCATCAACTGTCAACTGTCAAAGAACTTTGTGAGTGTGTTCGTGCTGTTTCACATTGTCTTCTGTGCGAATCACGCGCTCGGTGTTGAGCACTCTTTTGCGTTCTAATGAATAACTAAAGTCGTTGCGAACTGTTCCTTGGGGAATGTGAACTTTAGCTTCCGGGCGGATTTTGTATGTGCGGGCTGCGGCGATCGCCCGAAAGCCGAATTCTTCGCTAAACTGAGCTTCTGCGGGGAATTCCGGCATTCTCTTGGGTGATTCGCCGTCGAGCACTGCTCCTAAAGTTGTCCCCCAAGCCATTTCATAGGATGTGGGAATTCCTTTGACAATTGCTTCCAAAGCTGCTGAGGGGATAGGTTCAATTACTTTTACTTGATGGACTTCGCCTTCTTCTTTGATGAAGCAAGTGGCCAAACCTACTGCTATGTAGTCGTCGGTGCCGAGTTCGGGTGCGCTGGGATAAACTGTTGCAGTTGTCATAAAAATCTTGTGAGTAGGAGTTAAAAATTGGGTGCGAAAAATCCAGCGATTTTTAGATGTATGATTTGAGATTTTTTCTACGGATATTTCTGGGGGATTTTACCTAAAAAATCTCAAACAGACTGTTCTAATATCTAACATTGTTGGGTTAAGCTCCCAAAAGCCGATCGCGCCACTTGGTCGATCGTACCACATTAAGGCAACTGCCGGATAATTCGGCAAGGATTCCCCGCAGCCACCACGCTTGCGGGAATATCTTTGACAACAACACTGCCTGCGCCGATCGTGCTATTGTTGCCAATAGTGACTCCCGGGCAAATAATACTCCCGCCGCCAATCCAAACATTATTGCCAATATTAATCTCAGCGGCGAACTCTCGGCCGGAAAGTCTAATTTCCGGGTCTGTGGGGTGAGAAGCGGTGTAAATTTGTACGTTGGGCCCGCACAGCAAATTTTCCCCGATGTTAACTCGATTGCAGTCGAGAATCACGCAACCAAAATTTATGTACAATCCGTTTCCAGCATAAATATTGTTGCCGTAGTCGCAGTAGAAAGGCGGCTCGATTTCAACTTTTGGCCCGACTGCGCCGAACAATTCGGTAAGGATTTCTAACCGTTTATCGGGTTCGTCTTCGTGGGTAGAATTGTAGATTCTAGCGAGGCGGCGGGCGCGCTGGCGTTCGGAAGTTAATTGTTCATCGCTAGCTAAATATAATTCGCCGGCGAGCATTTTTTGTTTTTCGGTTTTTTCCATAGTTTTTTCCACGGTAATAATCGGCGGAATAATCGGATAAGACGCGGTTTCAACCGCCGAGTTTTCTTAATTCTGCAAACAAACGGCTAAATCCAGATTGGTTAATTGCTCAAAAGCGCGATCGATCGATCCTCGTCCGCGCAAAAAGCCAGTATTTGCAGCGGGGCAGATATATTGCAGAGTAGACTGAGAAAATCGATCGATAATTGACTGAACGTTGTTAATTTGCCTGGGCCAGTGAAAAGTTTTTGCCGTTCTCTGCGGTACTGGAGAGCCTTCGCGGTTGGGGAGCAAGTGTCTGCCGCTAAACAGCACTCCGCCACTACCACTATCATAAAGGCAAGAGGAACCCGGAGAGTGGCCGGGAGTCCACAATGCTGTGATGCGATCGCTCACAACCAATTCTCGCTCAAAAACCGTCACCTGCAATCCCGGGAGCAAATAAGCTTCCTGTTCTTGAATCAGGATATCGCAGCCCGTGGCTTCCTGAATCTCCCGCGCCTTGGCGATCGCGCCGCGGTGGGTGAGAAACAGCAAGCGCACGCCACCGCGATCGCGCAAAAAGGTTTGGTTGATCTCATTCCAAGCAGGACAATCCACCAGGATGTTAGATTCGTTTTCTACAATGAAATAAGCTGTCGCACCCAGGGTATCCCGGTTAGGCGCGAAAGCAAAGGTATTAGCCAGCACGAGTCTGGGCTGTTTGGACACTAAACTCTGTTGTTTCAAGGAAGTATTGAGAGGCATGGAATAAATATTATGTTCTTTTTACTATGGTTGTTTGTATTGGGACTGATATCTTACTACTTATTGCAGAGCAGCATCAGCCGCATCACGCGAACTCCGATATGGCTGCTGTGGCTGGTAATGATGACGCCGGCGCTGATTTGGAGTGGTTGGGTTTTAGCTAACGGCGCCAAAAAAACAGCACCGCCAGAGTTGGTAATTATACCTTTTTTGGTTTGCCCTGTTTTGTACTGGTTTTTGGTACAGTTGGGGCGCAAGGAAATAACCCCCGAAACCCAAACGCAGGTAGCAGGCGATGCGACTGAACCGACAAAGCCAAAACCGCCCCTGCGCCCGATAGATGCAGCGGAAGAAGCGAGTTTGCGCGATTGTTTTCCTTGGTCAATTTACTTTTTGCGGGATTTGGAATTTCGGCCGCAGGCTGTGATTTGTCGGGGACAGTTGCGCACCAACCCGGAGGCGGCTTATCAGGCGATTCGGGAGAATGTGGAGCAGCATTTTGGCGATCGCTTTTTAGTGATATTTCAAAATAGCTTGAGCGGTCAACCTTTTTTTGCCATAGTTCCCAATCCCAGCCGCCAATCAGGGGAAACTCCGGTCAAAACACCATCTGTAACTCGGCCATTTTTTGCCTTAGCTTTGGTGCTGATTACGGTGTTTACCACTACGATTGTGGGAGCGCAAATTGCCGGAGTTACTGAAAAAGTTTTGCAGTCCAACCCGTCAATCTTGCTCCAGGGTTTGCCTTATTCCCTGGCTCTCATTGCAATTTTGGGATTTCACGAATCCGGCCACTATTTAGCTGCCAAGTTCTACAAAATTAGCACAACTTTACCTTATTTTATTCCGATTCCTTTTTTCTTAGGAACTTTTGGCGCTTTCATTCAAATGCGGAGTCCAATTCCCAACCGCCGAGCTTTATTTGACATCAGTATTGCCGGCCCACTTGCAGGTTTAATTGTGGCAGTGCCGTTGTTGATTTGGGGTTTGGATCATTCGACAATTGTACCACTATCTGACAAGTCGGGAATGTTGAATTTTGATTCTTTTAGTCCGAAGTTTTCGCTGCTGATGACTCTGTTGAGCAAGTTAACTTTGGGCGCTGCTTTGAATGCGGAAACTGCGATTAATTTGCATCCGGTAGCAGTCGCTGGTTATTTGGGTTTGATCGTGACGGCGTTTAATTTGATGCCTGTGGGGCAATTCGACGGCGGGCACATTGTACACGCGATGTTCGGCCAGCGTGCGAGTATGGCGATCGGGCAAGTTGCTAGACTTTGTATGTTGCTGCTTTCTTTTTTGGAACAGGGTTTGCTGCTGTGGGCAATTATTTTGTTTCTGACGCCTCTCAACGACGAACCGGCGTTGAATGATGTCAGCGAATTGGATAATCGCCGCGATTTTTTGGGGTTGCTGGCGATCGGGCTTTTGTTAATTATTTTATTGCCGGCGCCCAAGATACTCGTTCAGTGGTTAAATGTTTAGAAGTCATTAATCATTAGTCATTAGTCATCAGTTATCAGTCATCACGAAGAAGGAAGAGGGAAGAGGGATTTAATTATCGTCGCGAGAGACGGAAGAAAAGACGGTTCAGAAATTATGCAATGGTTGCTATATTAGGACTTACACAGGGGGGTTAGAAACCCCGTTTCTGACTAGATACTTCGCTAGCAAATCAAGATTTATCGCAGAAACCGGGTTTCTTTGGTCTAACTTTTGCATCCAAGCGAGTTGAGCATTTTGAAACTCGCTTACTATCTCGGAATGATGTTTATTTCCACCGACTTATCTGAAAAATATGTCCTACAAATCCTTCACTTTCCAACAATTAAAAGATCAGTTTGGATTGGAGCTATCACTCAGTCCAATTTTATCGAGTGCCAAGGTTATTCCTTTAGAACCCTCCGAATGGCTGTGGAGAACCCTCGAAATTAGTTCTAACAATGCGGTGACAACTGCAAAAGAACGTTCGCAACGGATTATTTCTCCTATTTTGTTAGAGTGTAGAGAAAAAAATAACCGACAATTTTCTATCTTTTCCGGTTGGTCATTTGATGTAGATTTTTCTCGGGGATTGCATGGAGAATGCGACTTTCTGCTGTCTGGCGTGCCCTTGGATTTTGAAATTAAAGTTCCGTTTTTTGCAGTCAGAGAAACGAAAGGCGGAGAAATAGAATCTTGTCTGCCGCAGTGTGCCGCACAAATGGTGGCAGCTCAGCTATTTAATGAAGGCCAAGAAAATTCAATATCTACTGTATTTGGCTGCGTCACTACTGGCGTTGTCTGGCGGTTTCTTAAATTAGAAGGAAATAATTTAATTATTGATGAGGATGTTTATTGTCTCGATAATCTTCCTCTGATTTTAGGGGTTTTGCAAAAAATCGTTAATTTATACAAATAATCTAATGACTATAATAAAATAGGTTTGTAGTGAGGACGACCGTTCTCATGAATTGATGAGGATTCTGCGTCCTTACTGCGAACCTAATTATTTTTTTTGAGCGCAAATCAAATAATATAGCTGTGCTAGCGATCGCACTTACTCCCGAACAAACAGCGCTAATTCCAGGCGATCGGCTATTCGAGAATCTGTCAGAAATTGCCAGCAATAGAATTGGATACTTGGCAAGAATATACTTTGTGGCAAATCAATAATCATGTTGACGTAGAGCAAATTTATTTGTTAAAGATGACTTGTCCGAGTACGGGATACATTCACGCTTTGCGAGTGGCGCTACAAGTGCGATCTGCACTAGCAGCAATTAGCTGGGTAAACTGGGGAATCCAACCCGGAGATTTTGCAGTGCAAACATGATTGTATCGGAAGCATTTGTGCGCCAGTTTTTGTACTGAGATCGGCTCCGCTTGCTTGCCGATATTATCTTTGCTGTGGCGGGAATTAGCGCTCCCGCGACCAAAATATTTTCACAAAAATCAGCGACTAATATTCGTATAAATCGTTACCATTAGATCCATAAAAACAACTTTATTCCTCAAGAAATAGTCCTAATTGTATTGACCGCAGCCTTGGATCGATCGTTATAATGTTGGACATCCTGTACTCAACTAAAAAACTAGCTATGAATATTTTTATACTCTCTTCACGGGGTTTATCTTCCCATGTTTCCTGGGACCCGGTTTTTGAATTAGAAAATATTCTGGTACGAACCTGCAACGCACAACTTTTGATACCATCAGCCCGTCACTGGAGGGAGCGATCGGAGAAAATGCCGCCACTTGCTAAGCGAATTGTGCATAAAGTTATGAAGTCTACTACAGGTTTCTATAAGTTAGATTCCTTACCTGAACTGTCGAACAAGCCCAATGTTTTGCTGACTGTTGGCCTCTCAGGCTCAAATCTGGAGCTGCTATCGACCATACCTAACTGGCGCCAGCGTTTTGATGTGGTGATCGGTTATGTATTCGATGCCTGGGATACAAACAGTTACTCAAAAAATGTCTATCATTTAGATCGTTTATTCGTGCCGCTGCCCGAAGTTATAGATGAACTCACCCAACAGTTTAAGATACCAGTATCGCTGCTGCCTTTTGGTGCAGATGTTCTCGCTCAAGGTTCGTGTCAAGTCAAACGTTCCATCGATGTAACCAGCTTCGGGCGGATACCCGCACAGTATCACAATGCTTTCTTCAATAAATTCAATCAACCGGGTTCGGGTCAAATTTACTATAAATCGACACCCCGCACGGGAGAAGTGTATCCCAAATTGCCTTACGAACAGCGACAAGATGAGGAGGATACTCTGCTGCTATTTAATATGCTGAGAAATAGCAAGATTACCTTAGCATTTGATACGCTCTATCCTGGTATGCGTAAGTTTCCTTACTCGTTTGTTACGTTGCGGTGGTTTTACGGGGCGGCGACTGGTGGCGCGATTGTTGGTAAACGTCCCACTACGCCTCTAATGGATGAGTTGTTTGATTGGGAAGATGCAACTATAGAATTGCCGGAAAGTCCCCAAAAAAGTGTGGAATTAATTGCAGAACTTTTACAGGATACGAAGCGCCTTCAGTCTATATACAAACGCAACTATGTCGAGAGTTTAGGTCGTCACGATTGGAGATATCGAATTCAGAGTATGCTGGAAAAAGTTGATGTTCCCCTACCTCACCAGCTACGCGAAGAATTGTTGGAACTGAAAATGCTTCATCACAAGTTGGTCGCAAAGGAGCTAGCTGTCCAAAAATAAAAGCGATAGATGTGAAGAGGATGACGCTGAACTTTGCGGTGAATCGCTCGCTGATTTTCCGTAATAGTTTATTGGCGCCGAATTACTGAACGGAGTAGAGATGACTTAGTTTTTTGTATGAGGAGAAGCAAGTTGATAATTTGAAAACCCAGCGAGTCTTTGTACGGAATTTTACACTGATTGGTATTAATAAACAAAAAATCACAGGTATCCATGTCAGGCAACAAATATGAAAATGGAAGGCAGACAAAACCCAATCTTTTTAATCGCTTGACAATTGTGTTAACTTCCTCAGCGCTAATAGAACCGGAACAAAATCGTGAAACTCGATAGTGATTTGCTTGGTATTGCAGAATGAATAGAGCCGATACCCTTACTGCATCAATGGTTTGATTCCGGTTATGCAACCCTTCGGCGAAGCCGAGCGGGCGAGCTGTCAACTGTCCACTGTCGAGCGGTCAACTGCTATATCTCTTCGCTAAATTGACCGACATTTGCCCCTAAATCGATAACTAAAGACTGAGAGTCTATTAATTTGGTATAAATAGTATGAGTTTTAAGATTTGTCAATTCTGAATGCTTTTGCCAGAAGTCGATAGATTTTACTAAAAAATTATAAAGTGTCATGGCTGACCCCATAAATCAGAGTTTATAAATATGAGGTATGGTGTGTGCTGGAGTTTACTCGAAAAATTAATTAATTGTAACAACACCTTGGTAGGATATAGGCAGCTACAGTCCAACATCTTAAATCCAAAACCTCAAATCGACATGAGCCAGAATCTAGACCGCATTGCGCCTCACGGCGGCATCCTGGTCAACCGCATTGCCACACTAGACCAAAGACAAGAATTTTTCGACAAAGCAGAGTCCCTGCCCCGAGTCCAGTTGTCGGATCGATCGATCTCCGACCTGCAAATGATCGCCATCGGCGCCCTGAGTCCCCTCAAAGGGTTCATGAACCAAGCTGATTATCGATCGGTCGTCAAAGAAATGCGCCTCTCCAACGGCCTCCCGTGGTCGATTCCGATCGCCCTCCCAGTCAGCGAAGCAGTCGCCGACACCCTCACAGAAGGCACCTTAGTCCGCCTCGACTCCCCGGCGGGTGAATT
>JAYUGZ010000171.1:0-5472 GCA_043767465.1 Cyanobacteriota bacterium | reverse complement strand
TGAGAGTGAGTAAAAAACATATGAGCTTCTACGGGCATCTGCGACAGGAGAGTTTGTCCCAAAACCCGCAATCCAGTACCGCCATCGAAAATTAGGCGACTGTCACCCACTCGCATTTCTATACAAGGCGTGTTGCCCCCGTAACGTACTGTATCAGCTCCGGGAGACGCTATGCTACCTCTAACGCCCCAGAAGTGAACCGTGAATTGGTTTTGCATACTAGACATGGGTTTTCCTGCAAGATTTTTCCGGCGAGCCATCGGTAAGGTGTTTATATATACAGCAACCGCCACGTAGGCTAGGACATAAATAATGTCATTAATAGATCCTATGACCATGAGAGCATAAACGGTTTGATGCTTGTACTATCTAACTGTCAACTGTCGAGCGGTCAACTGTCATCTGTCAACTGCTATAAGTCAGGGCTTGTGCGATCCAAACCCAAGCTTTTTGACTGTCGAGTTCCCCACTTGTGGGAACTGCCAAAAGTCTCGCTTGCCAGAAAATGCAAAACTGTTGGGCTTGACAAATGAGCAATAAATTACAAGGTAGACTAATCAAGTCTCGATCGTAAATATTCTTGGACTCTCTTCACTAGCGTAACCTCCAAAGACACAATTTGGGGCAACATTTCTGTTTCAGTCTGGTCTTGCAGCCGCTGTTGTTACAGCCTTCGCACTTGCCGAACGCGTGGCAGAGTCTTGGCGCTGCTGTTTTACGGGTTTGAACCCGGACGATCGCCAACTGCTATGGTAGTCCGATCTTGCCGAGCGTCATATCCATGCGCCGGAGCTCTCTCGTTACCCCGATCTCTAGCCGATCTTGCCGATCGGGCGCGACGGTTCTGGCTTCTACCAGAATTACGGCTCATTTACCGGACTCGATCTGCTTCCATTAATTCAAAAATCTTAGCAGTTTAGGAACGATCCTGCTATTGATTATGTGAACAATTCGGTGTAGCTTCTCCGTCGGCCCTGAGGTTGGGGTTCGTCCAGCTAGCGGTCAAGCTGTGAACCAGCCTCATCTGACACCCAGGGGCCGCGAGTTCCAGGGGCGGCGGGCAAAAGGCTAAATTTTTGACCCGCATTTCTCGGCGGACGAATTCAATCACTCAAAATCCCCCAAATTTCATCAATTTAAAGTTTTTCGGGTTTTGTCCCCACCCCAACTCGATGACCTTCTGTATCAAGAGTTATCCAGAAATATTCGCTGTTCACCTGTCGTGCTTTTCTCAACAATCTTGAATCAATACCTAGCCACAGTTGCATTGTCGCAGTTTGATAGCTCACCAATAGGTAGCTAGAAACCAGGCGAGAGTAAAGTCAAGAGTCCGCAGGCGAGTAAACTTAGGTTTAGAGGCAAGCAGTCAGCGTTTTGCTGTGAAGACATATTGCCCGATCGACCTGATTGTACTGTTGGCAATCAACAACTGTCCGAAGTATTGTTTAACAGCTCTAATTTGGGAAAGCATTTCTCGAAATTCGGCGCAATTGCGGTAGTCGCCACAGGTTGAATTTTCAGGTATCATAGAACAATACGGCTCTGGTTGGACGACAATCTAAATCAGTGCAAAAAACGCCTGGATAATTTTAACTTATTTCTCAAAAAACTCAGTATGAATAAACTTAAAAAAAATACAACCAAGCTGAATCGACCAGTAGTGAAAGAGTCCGATCGCACTTTGCAACTCGGTCAGCCACCATCGTTCGATTTGTCCATAGAAATGAGCGATAGCCCGTTGACTCAATTGAGTCACGATCGCACCCCCGGCACGACAGAAAAAAAGCGACGCAGAGTTGGTGCCAAGATCGTCGCTCCGGCCGGAGTGCCTGTGGTTTCTGTCGCCTTTCTCAAGTGGCTGCTAGAGCGTTTGACTCGCTCTCAAGGTTGGCTGGCAGTTGGCATCCCCGCAGCAGTTTGGGGATTGTGGAACAGTCAGTTACTGTTTTCGACAGGGCTGGGGATCGCAGCGATGATGCTGGTTTACCGAGGGCAGTCGCGGGACTGGGAATTGCTGCGATCGCTCGTCGAGCAATTTTGCCAGAACCCGAACCGCCGATTTATTGTAGCGGTGGGCAGCGGCGGCATTGCTACCTTGGGCGCTTACCTGAGTTTGGGGATTTGGGCGGACTCCCAGAGCCACTGGATGGCTTTGAACCTGATTTTGCAGAATTTGGGCATGGTCGCGATGGCAGGGCTGTTGCTGCGGCAAGCGCTGAGTCTGGGGGCCGAACAAGATGAAGCAACGCTCGATCGCATCCTGGCAGATTTGACTGATGCTGACCCGGTGAAGCGTTTGATTGCAGTGCGACAAATGACAGATTTGGTGAATAACGGTGGGTTTGGCCCTGTGAGTTCGGTGAAAAGTTCCTTAGCTGCTTGGAAGCGATCGGCAGAAAAGCCCTTTTCTGCCAGGGCTGCGCTAACCAAGAGGATCGCCCGTTACCGCGCTGCCGAGTGCTTTGGCCTGATGCTGAGTCGAGAACCGGAAGCTTTAGTCCGCAATGCCCTTCTCGAAGGTTTGCAGACTTGGGACGATACTTATGGCACTGCTTTAGAACCCAAAAGTAAAATCATCGACTATTAGTTGACCGTCAAAAGCATAAAAACTAATTCGATGAATATTTGGAGCTTTGACGCGCAGGGGAGCCCTAGGGGCGATCGGAGAATTAGACCCTGCCAGATTGGGCGCAGGCATTTCATCCTGAACAATTGGGTTCCCGTCGATGTCGCAAGCAGATAAAACAGTTCGTCGCGAACTGGTGACAAGTCCTGACACGCTGCGAACTGGATGCTTGAAAGTTACTTCTATCAGTCCGGTTTTGGGGGCTCCCATTAACACTGTTGCCCCAGAACCCATGAAAAATGCTGGGTTTGAAGGTTGGATGGCGACGGCATTGCTAAAAGTCACCCCCCAATGTCCAAACTGGTGTTCTACTACTTCAAAGCATTTTAAGTCTTCTAAAGCTAGGCGGACGATCGCCGGTACGGTGGCGCGCGATCGCACCTCTAACCCTGCGCCCGATCGGTCTGGGGTGGCGACAAAAGACTGTTTGCCGTTTAAATCCATGCTTCGACAGGCAGTATCAAATTCTGCCAACCCGTCAGATTGAAGACTTTTTGCGTCAACCATAAAACCCTCGCGATCCCGTTTCCTAAGCAGTTGCATTTTTAGTAGACCTCCCTGAGATTAGTTGTTTCTGGTGTTTTGAAATTTATAACGGCGAGGCAAAAGGAAATTGACTCTCCCTGCAATGCCGGAATCAAAAACCGATCGTCCGCCCTCCAACAACGACTTTCGGCCTTAAAAGGCAATGTTCCGCAAAATATGGTATTTAATTATGTGTGATTTGCCACCAACCTGCCGCCTGCCTGAAAGCGAGATCTCATAATCCCTTTCCGAGTGCCTGCTTTCCGGGTCGACGAACCGACTCGGCTCTGTTGAGGGGTCTTACCCATCATTTTGCTATTATCTCCGATCGGCGGTAGGCAAGCAAGGGTGAAGATAACTACACACCCGAACTCCCCAAATCGCAAAACTTAGTTCCTGTCTGTAGTTTCAAGCTGCACTTGTACTAAAATAGATTCAAATCATTACTCAATCTTTACAAAAACCTCGCCAGCTTTGCAACTTTTTTAAATAGAGACGGGGCGGCGGACGAAAATCTAAAATCTAATAACGATTGAGGCTTATTTATGTTTGTTCCCCTCGGTTTCGGTCAGCGATCGATAGTTACTTCGATCGGCAGAATGGTTTACTACACTGCTGAAAAAATGCCTTGGATCGGATTGCCGACCTCAACGACGGAAAACAAACCGAATTTGGTATTCTTTCACGGTTTTGGGGGCGGGTCAAGTGCCTACGAATGGTCGAAAGTTTATCCGGCTTTTGCGACAGAATATCGCATTTTAGCACCTGATTTAATCGGTTGGGGGCGATCGGAACATCCGCCCCGAAATTATCAGGTAGAAGATTATATCACAACTTTGATTGAATTTATCGAAAAAACTTGCGGCAGTCCGACGGATGTGATTGCTTCTTCGCTCACAGGGGCGATCGCGATTCGAGCTGCGATCGCCCGCCCGGATCTCTTCAAATCGCTTATTTTGACAATTCCCAGCGGTTTGTCAGACTTCGGCCAGGATTACGGCAGCAGTTTCTTCGCTAAGCTAGTCAACACGCCGATTTTAGACCGCTTGCTCTACAGTACCGGCATCGCCACAGACGGTGGTATCCGCAACTTCCTAGAACAGCGCCAATTTGCCGATTCCCGTCGCGTTTACCAAGAAATTGTGGACGCTTATCTGGAATCTGCTTTGGAACCAAATGCAGAATATGCCGCCCTGTCTTTTGTGCGCGGAGATTTGTGTTTTGATTTGTCGCTGTATATCACTCAGCTAACAACGCCGACTGCGATTATTTGGGGTGAAAAATCTCAGTTTACTAGCCCGGAGATTGGTCAGCGGTTGGCTAATCTCAACCCAGAAGCAATTAAAGTTTTTCAATCTCTGGAAAATGTGGGTTTGACTCCGCAGTTGGAAATTCCCGCTGTGACTATTGGCTTAATTCGACAGTATTTAAAATTGCTTTCTCAAGGGTGAAGTTCGGCAGCGGATTTTTTAACGGATGTAACGGATGTCACGGATAGAGGTTCCCGGTTCGAGGGAAGAAGGAAGGTTAATTCCCACTACCCATAGATATCAACTTAATCCTAAAGACCTCTGTATCTCTCGTTTATATCCAAGTCTAGATCCCCCTAAATCCCCCTTAATAAGGGGGACTTTGACAATACTCTTGTCCCCCCCGAAAGCAAGGGGGGCTAGGGGGGATCGAGACTCTGCTAGAAGCGAGATTTCTAATGGATTTTAGTCTGAAATTGACACCAATTCCCAATGACTAATGACCAATGCCCAATGCCCTGTTTGCCCAATGCCCTGTTTGCCCAATGACTATTCTTTGACTCGCACGTCGATGACGCTAGCGTTGAAAATGTATTTTTTGCCTTCAAGTTCTAGGGTAGTGCCAATTTTGACTTTGGTATTTCCTAAAACCGGGCCGTTTTCAGTCAGTTGACCTTTTCCCTCTAGGGTAAACATCATGTTTCTGCTGAAGGATTCTTCTTCTCTGGGATCGGGTAGAGCTTTGAGACTGCCGTTGGGCTGGGGAACTGCTAGGGTTCTGGTGATAGTTTTGACGGATTTGATCGTAATCTGACCGGAGGGTTGATTGCGGATAATCACATTGATTTTATCGCCTGCTTTGAATAATGCTTGAACGTTTGTGCCTTTGAGTCCGATCGCAATTGCATCGATTTCTACAGGTTTGACGCTAGCGCCGACTTGGGCGACGGAACCGCCAGATGTGCCGGGAAAGAAGAAGATGCCGACTGCAACTAGCAGCACAATCATCGCGGCACCTACGTCTAGAATGCTGAGTTTGCCGAACAGTCGGCCTTGAGAATCCAAAATTTT